>CAYPDC010000038.1:0-31636 GCA_964409355.1 uncultured Cyanobacterium sp. | reverse complement strand
ATAATAAATATTATTTTTAGCCAAGTTCTTGGGTTAAGATCGAAGATGCGATCGCATCTTGAAAATCATATTTGTAACGATTGCTTAATATTATCAGGTAAATTGAAAATGAAATGATCATTGAGCATTAAGATAAAATAACGAGTTTTAAAAAGAATAATTGTGATTGCGATGGCAAATAATTATAAAATAAGATTAACGAATGAGGAAAAAGGCCTTGATACTGTGATTGAAGTCAAAGCCGATGAATATATTTTAGATGCGGCGGAGAGGCAGGGTCTTAATTTACCCTATTCTTGTCGTGCAGGGGTTTGTGTTAGTTGTACCGCAAAATTAATAGAAGGTAGTGTTAATCATGACTATGATTTTTTAAAAGCCAAAGAAATTGAGGCAGGATTTTTCCTAACTTGTAAGGCTTACGCCACTTCTGATTGTGTGGTTAAAACTCATCAAGAGGATGCCTTGCTTGATCTTTGAAGAATCCTACCTTTAAGAAGGATAGGGATTCTGAAATACAATCACTATCCTAACTTATCAATTTTAATTAATATTTTCTAGGAAATAATCGACAATTTTGGCGCATTTTCCGCCCTTTCTCCCCATCCCCCTCTCTCCCTATCTCCCCCTCTTTTTTCTTTCTCGAAAATGAAACAGCCCTGCTGATTACCCCTAACTTAATGGCAATAAATATACTAAGACAAAAAGGATAATCCAGATGACGTCCACAAAGTGCCAATATAACTCCGATGCTTCTACTCCAAAATGTTTACTCGAAGAATAATGTCCCTCTGAGCGCGATCGCACCAAAGTAGCAAAAATGAACAGTAAACCGGCGGTAACGTGCAAACCATGAAAACCAGTCAAGACGTAGAAACAACTAGCGAAAAGGTTATCAGTTAAACCAAAACCAGTGTGCATATATTCATAACCTTGACCAACTAAGAAGATTATACCCATGATGGCAGTAAGAGCAAACCAAAACTGTAAACCCTTGACATCATTATTTCTAATAGCGGATTGTCCTTTGTGCATGACAAAACTACTAGAAACAAGGATAATGGTATTAATAGCAGGTAAACTTAACTCTAATTCAATACCATCCAGAGGCCACTCAGGGAAAGTAGCATAGTAGATCATATAGGCACTAAAAAGCCCAAAAAAGATCATACTTTCTGCCACTAAGAATAAGACTAACCCAAACATTCTATGATCAGGGTGGGCATGATGATGACTTGATTCGGCTTCATAACCGACGGTAACTTGATTTTCGATCGCTGAACTTTGCATGATTAATACCTTAATTTTTTTGATTGATAATTCTCTTAATTCCCCCCCTTATTAGGCAGTAGGGGGGATTTTTATTATTCAGAAATGTTAGTGATTTTGTTGGGTTTCGTTACCTCAACCCAACCTACGATTATTTCGCAGTAACTTCTGCTAACATATCTCCGACACTTTCCTCCTCTGAATCCGATTCGCTGTCAATACCATAGTCGTAAGGACCACTCCATAAAATCGGTTCTTCCTCAAAGTTTTCAATGATAGGAGGAGACGCAGTTTGCCATTCAAGGGTTAACGCCCTCCAAGGATTGCGCTCTGCTTGACTACCTTTCCATAAACTCCAAGCCATATTAATGAGAAAAGGAATAGTTGAAACCGCTAAAGTGTA
The DNA here is from genome assembly GCA_964409355.1 of uncultured Cyanobacterium sp. GTDB lineage: Bacteria > Cyanobacteriota > Cyanobacteriia > Cyanobacteriales > Cyanobacteriaceae > PCC-10605. The sequence goes on along the minus strand of CAYPDC010000038.1, from coordinate 29,967 downwards.
AGCTCCGGCGGTACTAAGTAAATTCAAGGGTTGAAATTGTACATCGTAAAGGGCAATGCGGCGATTCATCCCCATTAAGCCTAGTTGGTGCATGGGCATAAAGGTAATGTTTAACCCTAAGAAAGTGAGGATAAAATGTAATTTTCCTAAACCTTCATTGTAGTTTTTGCCCGTAATTTTGGGAAACCAGTGATAAAACCCTGCAAATAAGGCTAAAGCCGATCCGCCAAATAATACATAGTGGAAATGTCCGACAATAAAATAAGTATCATGGACATGAATATCAAAGGGTACAGAAGCCACCATTACTCCTGTTAAACCACCGATTAAGAAAGAAGACACAAAACCCACTGCAAATAACATGGGAGTATTTAATTCAATTTTTCCGCCCCACATCGTGGCACACCAACTAAAGATTTTAATACCCGTAGGAACAGCAATTAACATGGTTGTTGCCATAAAGAACATTCTTAACCAACCCGGAGTACCACTGGTAAACATATGATGCGCCCAGACGATTAAACCGAGGAAGCTAATGGCTAAACTGGAATATGCGATCGCACGATAACCGAAAATAGGCTTACGGGAATGGACGGGAATAACCTCAGAAACTACCCCAAAGAAGGGTAAAATCATAATATAAACCGCAGGGTGAGAGTAAAACCAGAAAAGATGTTGATAGACGACAGGATCGCCCCCCCCCGAAGGATTAAAGAAACTTGTACCTGCGATTAAGTCAAAGGAAAGGAGAATTAACGCCCCTGCTAAAACGGGAGTGGATAAGAGAATTAAAGCAGAAGTAGCCAACATCGACCAACAGAATAAAGGCATACTGTGCAAATCCATGTCTTTAATGCGCATTCTGAGGATGGTAGTAGCGAAGTTAATGCCCCCTAAAATGGAAGAAGTACCCAATAAAAGGATACTCAAAATCCAAAATTCTTCGCCCCATTTCCCAGTCATTAAACTCAAAGGAGGGTAAGAAGTCCAACCGGATTGAGGTGCCCCCACTAAAAAGCTACTCATTAATAATACTCCTCCCGGTGGAATTAACCAAAAAGCAACAGCATTTAAGCGGGGAAAAGCCATATCTTCCGCACCAATCATCAAAGGAATAAGATAATTGGCAAAAGCCGCTCCAGCAGGTACAATCCACAGGAAAATCATGATCGTACCGTGAAGGGTAAACATTTGATTGTATAATTCAGGAGAGACAAAATCGGGATCGGGGGTAGCTAACTCCGTGCGCACCACTTCAGCAAATGCACCGCCGATAAAGTAAAAGAGAAAGGAAGTAACGAGATACTGAATACCGATAACTTTATGATCTGTGTTAAAGGTAAAGTAATCTATTAATTTCCTCTCTTGATGATTGGATGTTGTTGTATTGCTCATAAATTAGATAGATGAATGAAAAAAATATTCAGAAGTAGGTTGGGTTGACAAACCCAACAAAAAAAGTTTTTTCTATCAACTGTGTTGGGTTGCACTTCGTTTAACCCAACCTACAAGTTTACTCGGAAGTGTCAATGTAATTGAGCCAAAGTCTCAGGTGTCACCCCTAAATGATGGGAGTGCATTTCCATACGAGATTCTTGCGTCATGGGTTGAGACAATAAAGCCATTTTTTCCTCTTTGTCTTCTAAAGAGGCGATCGTGTTTTCTTGCACCCATGCTTGATAGTCTTCTTCACTATCTACATGAAGCACCGTTTTCATACCGCCATGATAAGCACCGCACAATTCAGCACAAATAATGGGATATGAACCGATTTTGTTGGCTTTAAAGGATAATGCCGAATCCCTACCGGGTAAAACGTCTTGTTTTAATCTTAATTGAGGCACCCAAAAAGCGTGAATCACATCCCCTGCTTTCATGTTCAATTTAACTTGTTTATTCACAGGTACATGAAGTTCTCCAGATATTACTCCTGTATCGGGATAGGTGAAAATCCATGCGTATTGAATACCGTTGACATCTACTTCTAAATCGGCGTTAGCATTACCAATACCGAGGGATAAATGCCCTTGATGGGGATTAAAGGCGACTAATTTTGCCCCATTGTCTGCCATTTGCATTTCTTCTTGAGGGAAGTCTCTGGAAGTTTCGGGATCTAAACCGCCCAAATTGTTATACACTTCAAAACTATAAAGCGCCAAAATGAAAACGATAACCGTAGGAATGGCTGTCCAAACTATCTCTAAGGGTACATTACCCTCAATGGGAGGTCCATCGGTGCGATCGCCCTTTTTCCGTCTAAAGCGAATCACAGAATAGATTAAAACCCCTTCTACAATTAAAAATAAACCTGTAGCAATAGTCATCATCAGGTTAAATAAATCATCCACTTGAGCCGCCCCTTCAGAGGCTTCTACGGGCATCAAGCCGTGATTTTGACCATACCACAGACTGATCAAGGTAAGTAAAATACCTGCGATCAAAGTGATAATATTACCGGGTATATTCACAATTAAATCCTAAACTGCTGAACAATAAAAAAAAATTTTCTCTTTTTATAGGATAAGTCAAATTTTTTGATCTGTAGCAAAGGATTATTTGCGGTGATGGGGTGATACCTGAGTCCGATATAAGTAAAAATGATGAAGACGAGAAGGGGGGAGAGGGAGAGGGAGAGGGGGGAGAGGGGGAGGAAAATGCTCCAAAATTGTCGATTATTTCCTAGAAAATATTAATTAAAATTTTTAATCAACAATTTATCATACTCAAGGCTAGAGAGCCATTATTTTTTCTACCCAATCACTAAGTTGATAACTATTGAGACGATAAGTAAGAGGATTCGCCACTAAATAAGCACTACTTTCAAATAAAACGTCAATCTCCACTAACCCATTTTCTCTCAAAGTTTTCCCCGTAGAAACCAAATCCACGATCGCCTCTGACATACCCGTAATCGGACCTAATTCAACAGAGCCATAAAGAGGTACAATTTCCACAGGTAAATCTAAAGCCCGAAAATGCTCCTTAGCACAATTAACGAACTTAGAAGCAACTATACCATGAGCAGGCAAATCCGTTGAACTACGATAAGGACTAGAAGCAGGAACAGCGACAGACATCCGACAATAACCAAAACCTAAATCGGCAATCTGTGCCACATCCGCCTGTTTTTCCTTTAATACATCATACCCGACAATGCCCAAATGTGCTTGACCATATTCGACATAAACAGGCACATCCTGCGCCCTAACTAATAAAGCCTTAGCTAAACCTTGAGGATCTTCTATTTGTAATTGACGATTAGTGTCGTCTAAAAATAGGCTAAAATCTAATCCTGCCTCTTGACAAAGTTGAATACTATCTTTTAAAAGAGCGCCTTTGGGTAGTGCAATGGTTAACATAAATGGTAAGTAATTTGACGATTAATTATTAAATATCAGTTAAAAGCAGTCATGTCAATTAAGATTTTGTTAGTAGAAGACGAGGCAGAATTAGCTACAACCTTACAGAGAATTTTAAACCAAGAAGGCTATCAAGTACAAATATCATTTGACGGGCAAGAAGGCTTTAATTTAGCATTGAGAGAGGATTATGATTTATTAATTCTCGATTGGATGTTACCCCATAAAAGCGGCTTAGAAATTTGTCAGCAAATACGCCGTTATCCCTGTTTAATCAATACTCCTGTACTATTTCTAACGGCTAAAGATACCTTAGACGATCGAGTTTTGGGTTTAGATGCCGGTGCCGATGATTACTTAGTTAAACCTTTTGAGTTAAGAGAATTATTAGCCAGAGTCAGGGCATTATTAAGAAGGGTAAATATAAATCTTCCCGATAGTCAAGAAACAGAAAATAAAGAGGAAACAAGGGTAAAAGTAGCGGATTTAGAAATCGAAATAGACAATCAAATCGCCTATCGTAACGGTAGAATGATTAAATTATCGGAAAAAGAAGTCAAATTACTGCAATTTTTTAGCCAAAATCTTCACCAATTAGTAACTCAAGAAGAAATCTATAATTATCTTTGGACTCCTCAAGAAGCACCTAGTAGTAATGTGGTAGCGGCAATGGTGAGACTGTTAAGAAAAAAAATCGAGTCTAATCAAGAGCCTCCTTTGATTCATACTATTTATGGTAAAGGTTATTGGTTTGGTTTGGAAAAATAATCGCAGTTGGGAGTTGGGAGTTAAACTTGATAAATATTGATAAAAAAACTCCCCCTATCCCCCCTTCATATATTAATATTACTGGGTTGATTTTCGGCGGCGATAATACGATGAAATCCTGATTCTGGTTTTGCCCATTTATAAATGTACTCCTTCGGATTTCCCCAACATAAACCTAAATATACTTCTTCTTTTCCTGCATCTATTTCCGCCCATTGAGCTTCCTGATATAATTCTTTTAAAATCGTTTCCGTAATCGATGAGGTGCGATCGCCGCTTAAGTAATATTTTAATCCTTTCGTCACCTTTTGCCAAAACTCAATCACCGCCGATTTAGCATTCATCAAAATTTCCTTATCCCCCTCAATGGGAATTAACTGATTATGGATTTCAGGGAAACTGATGGTTTGTTCCTTAAAAGTAACGTTTCGCCATACAACTCCAGATACTTGATGCTGTTGTTGATACTCATGAATCTGTTGCCTAAAATCTCGAAACACGAATACCCTACTCATTTTTTCCAAATCTACTGCCTTGGCAATCACGGGATTATCTAACTTTTCCTCGGCATTAAAAATGATTCTTTTTCCTCCCCAAGTTGCCCTCAATTCTAACTCAATAAAGTGGATTAGTTCGTCTGTCGTGTAAATCATATAACCATTAAGAATGAAGAATGAAGAATCTTATAATATTAATCTTGGATATATTCTTCGCCAGTAATTAAAGCATATTCCGCACGCATAAATTCTCGACCGAGATAGGCGGCATGATCTAACATACTGATGGGAGGATGATTATTTTCTTCCAACAATTTAACACAAATTTCTTTGGCGGTTCTTCCCTTGAAGGTTGTGGTTGGTTTTCTCACTTTACCCCCTTTACAGGCTATCACCTCTCCTGTTTCTGGATCAACTGCCAACCCTTGGTCATTAATAGCATTAGTGTAATGATCCGCACAGATTAATCTCGCATCTCTGTTTAGATAAATAATAAAGTATCCTTCGGGATCTAAGTCAATGTGTCTGTTAGATAGTTGATTGTCTAAGTCACTTAAGGATGAAGATAAAGTTGTCGTCATGTTTAATTTTTGTCAGTTTGTTGATAGTTAAGCTGAAAAATTCTTGTAATTTCTCGATTCTTGCTTCATAAGTTGATGATTTCTATTTTATCGTAATTTACTCACACCTGACGGACTCAGGTGTAAAACAGGCAAGATGCCTGTTTTTGTGGTGATGTCTTATGGAATTAATTGCCAAAATTGTCGATAATGGCTTGAGCAAACTCAGAACATTTCAACGGTATTTCAACGGGAGGAGTCATCATTCTCGCTAAATCATAAGTTACTTGACGAGATGCGATCGCACGACTGATACCATTACGGATTAAATCGGCGGCTTCTTGCCACCCCATAAACTCTAACATCATAACCCCAGACAGAATAACTGAACCCGGATTGATGCGATCGAGTCCTGCGTGTTTCGGTGCAGTTCCATGGGTAGCTTCAAAAATAGCACAGTTGTCACCAATATTAGCACCCGGCCCCATACCTAAACCACCGACAATGGCAGCCGCCGCATCAGACAGATAATCACCGTTTAAATTCATGGTTGCTAAGATAGAATACTCATCAGGACGAGTTTGGATCTGTTGGAAAATACTATCAGCGATGCGATCGTTTACCATGATTTTATCTTGCCATTGCCCATTACCATGACTATCCCAAATGGCATTTAAAACCGATTCTACTTCATTTTTAATAGTTTCCTGTTTCTCAGGGGTTAAAGCATCGTAACCCGGTTCAATTTTACGGGCATTATCTTCAATAGAAATATCAGCATTAGCCTCTTTATTGCTTAAAATCCAAGACTCTCTCTCGGTGACACATTCTGAGCGAAATTCGCTAGTTGCCACTTCATAACCCCAATCACGAAACGCCCCTTCGGTATATTTCATAATATTACCCTTGTGAACTAAAGTCACCATTTGCTTATCTTTAGGCAATCTGAGGGCATTTTCAATGGCACGACGCACCAACCGTTGAGAACCTTTTTTGGAAATAGGCTTAATACCGATACCCGCATCGAGGGGAATTTGCTTATTTTTATGCTCAGGAGTGGAAGGGATTAAATCCTCATTGAGAATTTTAATCAATTTTTGTCCAATTTCCGAGCCTTCTTTCCACTCAATACCGAGATAAATGTCTTCTGTATTTTCCCGATAGACGATGACATCTAATTTTTCTGGACTTTTATGGGGAGAAGGTGTGCCTTCATAATAACGGCAGGGGCGCACACAGGCATAAAGATCGAAAATCTGTCTTAAAGCCACGTTTAATGAGCGAATACCGCCACCGACAGGAGTAGTTAAAGGACCTTTAATCGCGATACCATATTCTCTTATAGCAGTCAAAGTATCTTCGGGAAGGTATTGATAAGTACCGTATTTCTCACAAGCCTCATCCCCTGCATAAATTTTAAACCAGTTGATTTTCCGTTTGCCACCATAAGCCTTTTCTACCGCAGAGTTAATCACTTTTTCTGTCGCAGGCCAAATGTCCACACCTGTACCATCGCCTCTGATAAAAGGAATAATAGGATCATCGGGTACAATAGGCTGTCCGTTCTCAAATTTTATCTTATTTCCTACTTCGGGAGGAATCAATTTTTCAAACATATTCTGCTAATCTAAGATTTAATTTTTTCACAACTATAATTAATGGTACGGCAAACTATTCTCTCATGGGTGAAATATACGGGGAAATTAACGGATTTTTGCTCAAATTACTGGAAAACCAGAAGAAAACAAATCTTTTATTATTTAATCTCATTTTTAACTTTTCCTTCTTTTTCTCGCTTGTGCCATTTTCAGTAAAGAATCAGCAAAGGCGATCGCATCTTTGGCGGAATGTTCTCCTGTTAACTCCACATTAAATTAATATAATTATTTTAAGGGAATTAAAATACAGAATTTTTCTGAACTTTTATGTATGTTCTTATTTTTTGCTAATGAATATAATACGAGTATTAGATTAAAAGGATAATGTTTTACTATTTTCTATATCGAGCAACAAAATAGGAGGTTAAATTAAAATGAGTCAAACAAAAATTATCCAACTGTTAAAAATAGCTGAGGATAACTCGGAATTAGCGTCCAAACTTGAGGCTACTGAAGATTTACAAACTGTTGTTGATTTAGCATTAGAACAAGGTTTAAATTTTAGTATAGAGGATATAAAAGCCTTTCGGGAACAACTAAAGAATCAAGACGGGGAATTAGATGATGAAGTATTGGGGGAGCATCCCGTTTTTGTAAAAACATACCAAAATTAACGACATATTAAGGGTTTAGACATATTTAAAATGGCTAATTGCAAAATTGGGATGCTCCCAGTATTGGAAATGGTAGCGGGGGGTTTATCTTTCTCTTTTACGCCAAAATTCCTCTTAGTAGGTGTTGGTATAACCCATGATCATAAAATAGGTATCGGCGTAACGAATGATCATAGAATGGGATGAATTATCAATTTTCTGGGTAGTATATTTATATAAATTATTAGAAATTACGTGAAACAATGGTTTGTCAGGAAAATCTCTGGCTTTCTGGAGTACTGACAACTTCAGTGCTTCATTTTTCTTGATTGCGCCATTTCCAATAGAGAATCGGCAAATGCGATCGCATCTTCGGCGGAATGTCCTCCGGTTAACTCCGCTAATTCATCACGGCGATGGATGTCTTCTTCTAGGTGTATTACTTGAACAACAGTTCTTACCTCATTGTTGTCTAAAGATTCTCGCAGTTGTTTTTCCACTCGAAAATGATGATCCGCCATTGCCGCTACAAGAGGTTGATGGGTGACACACAAAACTTGATGATGAGAACTTAATTTGTGCAACTTATCGGCGATCGCCTGTGCCACTTTTCCTGATACTCCCGTATCAATTTCATCGAAAATAAGAGTTTTATCGTCTTGTTGTGCCTCAGAGAAACAGGATTTCAAAGCCAAGAGAAAACGACTCATTTCCCCCCCCGAAGCAGTCATGGCTAGGGGTTGTAAATTTTCCCCTGGATTGGAACTAAAATAAAATTCTACCTGATCCGCTCCCCAATAGTTAGGATTAATGGGTGTCACCCGACATTGAAACTGCACTTTTGCCATGCCTAGGGGCTTCAATTCTTGGGTTAATTGGGTTTCTAGGTGTTTTGAAGCCTTTTCCCTTAAATCGGTCAAAATTGAGCATAATTCGAGCATTTTCTGCTCAAGGGCTAGGTATTCTTGTTCTAATTCCTCAATAGATTGGCTATTATCCGTCAACTCCATTAACTCTTTTTGCAAACCATCATAATATTCGATAACTTCCCCTAAATTTGAGCCATATTTGCGACAAATCCGCTTTAAAAGCCTAATTCTTTCTTCTATCTCCTCTAAACGCTCTGGATCTGCTTCTAAGCTCGATCCATAACTATATATTTGTTGCCCTGCTTCTACTACCTGATTTAAGGCATCCTGCACCATTTCAAAGATGCTTCCTAATTCTTTGTCATAATTAACCATATCACCGATAATTGACTGAGCTTGACCTAAAATATCCGCTACTGCTTGATTTTCCTCCGATTCGCTCTGATATAGTAACTGATACGCCTGATAGCTTAACTGTTGTAATTCTACCACATGGGTGAGGCGATCGCTCTCTATATCTAATTGTTCTAATTCATCTGCTGATTCCAACTGTACCGCACTTAATTCCTTAATCTGATGTTGAATTAAATCGAGGCGTTGTAGTCTTTGTTGCTCCCACTGACGACGATTTTCAAGGGCTTCAAAGGCTTTCTGAGTCTTAGCAAAGGCAAGAGAAACTAACTGTCTTTGTTTAATTAATTTTTCCCCTCCATAAGCGTCTAATAAGTCTCTCTGAGTCACTACCGACAATAATTGCCCCGTTTCCCCCTGTGCTGTTACTTCCAAGAGGCGATCGCGCAATTGTGTAATTAAACCTTTATTAATAACAACCCCATTAACACGACAACGAGAGCGAAAATTCTCCTTACTCATACTCAATTCTCGACTACAAACCACTGTACCATCATGGAAAGATTCTATATCCTGAGACTCTAACCAATTCTCAAGGGGTTGATGAATTTGAAAAGTAGCCTCGACAACGGCTTTTTTTGCCCCCGTGCGAATCATTCTCTGGTTAGCCTTCCCCCCCAATACCACATCAATGGCATCGAGAATAATGGATTTCCCCGCGCCAGTTTCTCCCGTCAAAACGTTTAAACCCTTACCAAATTCTAACTCTAAGTGATCCACTAAAGCAAAATTATCAATCCGAATAGTTATTAACATGAATTTAGAATTTAGAATTAATAATTAAAAATGAGAGATGATTTTTATTTTTTATGAATAGGAAAGCAAAAAAGACTTGGAGAATGTTACTGGTATTATGGGTTATCTATTGGGTAATTATTTTTATCCTACCTCAATTCAACCTGATTTTAAGGGGAAGTTATTATAGTATTCTTTTTCTAAGTTCAATGGCAATTATTATCACCCTGAAAGTAGTTAACGAATCAACATTAATAGACTTGGGAAATATCAGGGAATTAATTCTCTATGGTTTGATTACCCCTAATTTTTTACCTATAACCTAATGATAAAACTTGATCATTGTGCTGAGTAATTTTCATCTTTGTTCAATGTTAATCTCTAACCTTATTTTAGGGTAAGATATTGATAATCTAATTTATATATTTTTTATGAAATTAATTACTATACTTAGGTTCAACAGGCTTCATTGGGACTCAAACTCTTGATATTGTAAGGGATCATCCTGATAAATTTCAAGTGATCGGATTAACGGTAGGTAGTAATATTTCTCTATTAGTTAGTCGAACAAATTCGAGAATTTCACCTAGAAATTGTTGCTATTCGGAATAGTTCAAAATTATTAGAATTGAAAAGTGCGATCGCAGATATACAACCTCAACCGATTTTATGACATAAAATCACAAGACAGCAACAGATCATTCATGACAAAATATAAGACTAAAATATTAACAAAAACTAGCTTTACTATCACCAATGCTAGGTTAGTGGGTTATTCTGATTTACAAACATTAGTCATCGACAATGGGAGAATAAAGTCCATAACTCCCTCAGAATCAACGATTACCTCTGATTTAGACTTGCAAGGAGACTATCTTTCTTTAGGGGGAGTGGATTTACAAATTAATGGCGGATTGGGGTTAGCTTTTCCTGATCTGTGCTATGATGATATGGGTAAATTACACGATATTTGTGCTTATTTATGGTCAACGGGAGTAGATCAATTTTTACCAACTATTGTTACTACTTCCGTTAATAAAATTCATCAATCTCTCCAAGTTGTTCGAGCCTTTTATGAACAAAAAAAAAGGAAAAATCAATCAGAAATTATCGGTATTCATTTAGAAGGACCTTTTTTAAACTATGAGAAAAGAGGCGCACATCCTCCAGAATATTTATTACCTTTAACCCTAGATAACGTCAAAATGGTGTTAGGTGATTATGCTGATATAGTAAAGATAATTACTCTTGCGCCTGAATTGGATGAGAAAAAGGAAGTTATCCCCTATTTGCACTCTTTAGGCATTGTGGTAAGTTTAGGACATTCTCAGGCGACGGCGGCGGAGGCGGTGATTGCTTTTCAACAAGGTGCATCTATGGTGACTCATGCTTTTAATGCTATGGCTAGTCTTCATCATCGACAGGCGGGATTATTGGGAGAAGCGATTATTAATCCTCATGTTTATTGTGGTTTGATTGCAGACGGGAATCATGTTTGTCAGACGATGCTTAAGTTAATCTTACAAGCGAGTAATTATCATCAAGGGGTGTTTGTGGTGAGTGATGCTTTATCTCCTATCGGCTTGGGAGATGGAGTTTATCCCTGGGATAGTCGCACTATTGAGGTGAAAAACGGCACGGCTAGGCTTCCTGATGGTACTTTATCGGGTACTACTTTACCTTTATTTATTGGAGTACAAAATTTGTATCAATGGGGTATTTGTAATATAGAAGATGCGATCGCCCTTGTGACAGATGCACCGAGAAAAGCCATGAATTTACCTTGTTTAGGGGTTAATTCTCCTGCTAATTTAATCCGTTGGCATGAGGATAAGGAAAATAAAAAACTCCATTGGCAAAGAATAAATACAATTAAGAATTAAAAATTAAGAAAGAAGGTTATATCAAGAGATTCTTTGTTTCTCTCACCATGAAAAGGAGAAAAAATCCAGTTAAATTTATTTAACGTTATTTATTAGCAATGAAATGAATTTCATTCGACATCTCCAGAAACTATCATTTCACAACGATAGAATAAGGGTTATAACCCAATTTTTAGGAATTGTTGGAGATGTCTATTGTCACAAATCTTTTAGCGTCTGAGATACCTCGTAACCCAACGATAATAATTTATATCTCATGATAGTTTAAATTAACAAACTCTTTCGGAGAGAGAATTAAATTTTGATACTGTTTGATATTTCTTAAGGATAACAGATCATTATCCCCTGTGATTAAAAATTCTGCTTTACCATCGATCGCAAGTTCTAAAAATTTATTATCATCCGTATCTCTACAAATAATAACTTTACATTTTGTGTCTATAAACTGACTTTTATTCTTAATTATTTGTAAAAAATCTTCTCGTCTTTTATTGGAGATATATTTATCAAATTTAGCCTTATAAATACGAGTTTTCAGTTCTTGATAAGTTTCTTTTGTTTGTAACAGTATATAACTTTTAATACCTTGAGCAAATGCTTGATATGGTGTACCCTTTGAACTTAAAACAGCACTGATTAAAACATTAGTATCAATAACAATAAATTTATGATTCATCTAGTAATAATTCTGTTAATATATCTTCGGTTAATCCTTTCTCCTCAGCTTCATTAGCGATTTCTTTAAATATCTTTAAAACATCATCTTCTACTGTCTCAATGGTAAGGTTAATTATTTCCTCTTGAGAAATATTAAGAGAATTAATAACAGCATAAACATCACTCACTTTTATTTGTTTAATCGTTTCTTTCATACTTATTCAATTTATTTAGAAATTTAACTAGGGTATCACAATGACAAACAGAGGGTACGATCGCATCTTCATTAATAATATAAACCAAATTCTGCACATCTTTTTCTATGATAATAGAAACATGAATTTTTTTGAAAAGATGATCAGGAAATAATTAAGTGCGATCGCACTTAGTTAGGCTTCAGTGGGGTAAATCAATTATTTTAAGTAAAAATACTCAATATATGTTATTAACAAATAATCATAAAAACTTAACTTTAAATAACTGTAAAAAACAAGATATTATTAGTTATTTAAACAGTGCTTGGGATGCAGAAAATCTTTTATTTAAAAGTATTAGAGATAATAAAACCTTTTATTTAAACCCTGATTCCCTCCGTAATCCCTTAATTTTTTATCTCGGTCATTCTGCTGTATTTTACATTAATAAATTATTAATTGTTGGTTTATTAAACACTGGAATTAATCCCGATTATGAAAAATTATACGAAATGGGAGTTGATCCTGATACCCCTGACGAGTTACAAAGTGCGATCGCATCTATTCAATGGCATGATGTAGAGGCATTATGGACATATCGTCACCAAGCAAGACAGAAAGTAATCGAAATAATCGAAAAAACTCCCCTTGATTTGCCTATCACCCGTGAGAGTAAATGGTGGGCGATAATTATGGGTATTGAACATCAAAGGATACACATAGAAACCTCATCTATGTTAATACGACAATTACCCGTAGAATTAGTCACAAAACCCTCATCTTGGCATTATGCAGATAGTCAGGGAAAACCGCCAGAAAATGAGATGATAACCGTTAAAGGGAGAATGGTGACACTAGGCAACCCGGAAAAGGCTTATCTCTACGGTTGGGATGTGGATTTCGGCACAAAAGAAGTGATTGTCAATGATTTTGCCGTCAGTAAATACCCCATTACCAACTATGAATATCTGCAATTTGTGGAAGCAGGAGGCTATCAAAACCCAGATTATTGGCAGGAGGAAGCATGGCAATGGTTACAGACAAATCAGGTAAAACATCCTAAATTCTGGATAGAAAGTAAAGATTCTTACCGTTATCGTTTAATGTTTGATGAGATGGATTTACCTCTAGATTTTCCTGTGGAAGTAAACCATCACGAGGCGATCGCATTTTGTGCTTATTATAGTCAACAAACGGGGCAAAAATACACATTAATGACAGAGGCACAATGGCATTTAGCAAGTCACAAAGAAAATGACGATGAAGATAACTATAACCTGAACTTAAAATATATTTCTCCTACCCCTGTCGGTAGCATGGAAACGGCAAAAAGTGACGCAGGAATTTACGACTTAAGAGGTAACGTCTGGGAATGGTTAGGGGATATATTTACACCCTTAACAGGTTTTCAAGCCCATTACTTATATCACGACTATTCTGCACCCTTTTTCGATAACCGTCACTATATGTTAAAAGGAGGAGCATGGGCAACCAATGGCTATGAATCAACACCCTATTATCGTAACTGGTTTCGCCCTCATTTCTTTCAACACGCAGGATTTAGGATTTGTAACTAAATAAAATATTAGGTGGTGTCAAGGTTTCAGGGGTTAGCTGTTAGGTTAATGGTTAAAGAATTGACAAAAAATATATCTAAATTGATTTTTTTGTTTTTAATTCTTGGATTAAATAATACAATCTTCTGAAAATCAAACCTGCAACCTACTATCTGATACCTGCCTCAGTCGGATATTCTGGTATCGAACTGAGGTATTGAGAGTTATCTTAATTGAATAACTTTAGGTTGATCAAACATATGAATGGTATCAACGAAACGAGCAGTGCTAGACTGAGTAGAAATAACTAAACTTTGAGTTCTTGCACCACCATGGAAGAAACGTACACCTTCCATTAAAGTACCCGGAGTAATACCACAAGCGGCGAATAAAACAGTTTCTCCGGATGCTAATTCTTCGGTTTCATAGACTTTATCAGGATTGGTAATGCCCATTTCCGTTAAACGAGCGATGTTGCTTTCTTTGCTTTCACCGATTAAACCAGTTTTCACGATTTCGGGATCATAAATTAATTGTCCTTGGAAATGACCACCTAAACAACGCATTGCCGCCGCAGAGATAACACCTTCAGGGGCTGCACCAATACCCATTAAAGCATGAATGTTAGTTCCAGAAAAAGCACAGGAAATAGCCGCAGAAACGTCTCCATCAGTGATTAAACGAACTCTCGCACCAGCCTTACGAATTTCTTGAATTAAGTCTTTGTGACGGGGGCGATCCATTACCACTACCACTAATTCTTCTACTGTACGATTTAAACAATCAGAGAGGATTTTTAAGTTTTCTGTAGCAGATTTGTTAATGTCCACATGACCTTTAGCGGCGGCGGGGGCAGCTAATTTTTTCATATAGAAGTCCGGTGCAGCGAATAAACCACCTTTTTCGGAAATGGCTAATACCGCCATAGAACCATTTTGCCCGTAAGCAACTAAGTTTGTGCCTTCACAGGGATCAACCGCAATATCGATTTCTATTAATTCGTTGATATTACAAAATTTATCTGCATCAGGTTGAGTACAAAAACCAACTTCTTCACCGATGTACAACATAGGAGCTTCATCTCTTTCCCCTTCGCCAATAACAATTTTTCCACGCATATGAATTTTGTTCATTCTTTCGCGCATAGCTTCTACGGCAACGTGATCGGCGGTGTTTTTCTCCCCTTTACCCATCCATTTTGCAGATGCGATCGCTGCTTGTTCAACTACTTCAATAATTTCTAAACCTAAAGTTGTTTCTAACATTTAATTCCTCCGGGGAAATATATAAAAAATTTATGATTATTTTTGATCAAGAAAAAGTCATCAAGAAAAAGTCTATCAGAGTCAGGGATCACATCCACAACTTTTTGTTAAATATCTGCCACAAAATCAGTCAACTACCCAGAAAAGATGTTAATAGTCTGACAGTAAGGATTTTAGTCCTCTTTTTGAGAAATATAGTCGATTTCCATTACTTTATGATAAGATACCACTGAACTCTGACACAAGCATTTAGGCATTGGGAAGTAAGGCGGTTTCATTTTCCCTCAACACAAAAGAGGGGGGATAGGAAGATAAGGGAAACTAAAATTATGTTAAATTTTTTACTAGGTTTACTGATCGGTTTCGCTTTTTATTTTTGGAGGACATATCATACCAATTCTGAGTTAAGTGAAATATTATATTCTTTATCAGAATTTGACTCTATTAAATCTCTCTCAAAAATAGCCCAAATTAGAAGGAGAGTCAATCTTTTAAATAATCAATTTTATTATACTAAACTAGAATTAGATTTATACCATGAATTAATCAGTAAAAATCCTTTAGGTTATTTAAGAATTGATGCTAATAATTGTTTAATTGAATGTAATGAAGAAGCGAAAAAAATACTTTTTATTCAACGATGGAATCCCCAAGTATTGAGACTATTTTTAGAATTAGTACGTTCCTACGAATTAGATCAATTAATTCAACAGACACGGAAAACTCAAAAAAAATTAACGATTGAATGGCAATTTTTTCCCACTACAAATTACATTTTGGATGAAGAAGAAAACTTTAGTAATGAAAATTATAAACCTGTTTTCCTTAAAGCCTACAGTTACCCTCTCCCTACAGGGCAAGTGGGTATTTTTATTGAAAATCAACAATTAATCAAAGAATTAACCCAAAAAAAAGAACAAGCCTATTCGGATTTAAGTCATGAATTAAGAACCCCTCTTACCTCATTATTATTATTATCTGAAACTCTGAAAAAATTTACTAATGATCAAGGAAAAATTTGGCTAGAGCAACTTCACAAAGAAATTAATCGTTTAATAGACTTAGTACAAAATTGGTTAGAAATTTATCAACTGGAGCAAAATCCTTATCAAACCCTTAAATTTCAAAAATTAGATTTAAAACAACTAATTTTATCTGCATGGCAATCGGTGACAATGTTAGCAGAAAAAAAAGAAATTAATTTTCAGTATGAAGAAGAAGATAAAATCATCGTAGAAGTTGACTTAAACCGTTTTACTCAAGTGTTTGTTAACCTATTTGATAATAGTATCAAACACTGTTTCAATGGGGGAAAAATTGTGGTTGAAGTGCAAACAAAAACTAATTTGTATCAAGATAAGTTATTAGAAATTAATTTTATTGATAATGGTAGTGGTTTTAATTCCCATGATTTACCTTATATATTTGACAGACTTTATCGAGGAGATAAATCGAGAATGAGAACCGCAAGAGGGGGGAGTGGATTAGGATTAAGTATAGTTAAACAAATTGTAGAAGCGCATCAAGGATCTATCGTTGCGAATAATCATCCCGACACTAAAGGGGCATGGTTTAAAATTATATTACCCTTAGAACAAAAAACTAGTTAGTTTTTATCTAACAATTTATCATTTTAGAGAGGTAACAAAGCCGTTTTTATGGTAGATCAAAAACCCTTATTAGTATTTATTGGAGGCTTTCATCATAAGATAATGACAGATGATTTTGTTAATTATTTCTATTCAGCAATAGAAGGGGTAAAAGAGAGTAAATTTATTATTATTCCCCCTGATAAAATTCAACCCTATGATGGATTGAATGCTTATCATTTTTTGCTTGATTATGTTACTACTTCCTTAAATTATTCCCCTTCAATTATTTTAATTACCTTTAGTGCAGGGGTTGTCGGGGGTATCACTCTCGGAAAACTGTGGGAAGCTAACAAGGGTAAAGTTAATTTTCTCCTCGCTTTTGACGGTTGGGGAGTGCCGTTGATGGCTAATTTTCCTTGTTATCGTCTTAGTCATGATTATTTTACCCATATTTCCTCTACTCTTTTGGGCGGAAATGACAACGGTTTTTATGCTCAACCAACAGTGTCACATTTAGAATTATGGCGATCGCCTCTTACTATAAAAGGATGGTGGGAAATGAAGCAAGGAGTAAAAAAAGCTGTAAAAATGACTGATTTTATCGAATTTTGCTGTGAGAATCATCATTAAACATTCTCAGGAAGACTTTATGAAAAAATGTAAAAAATCTGAGAGGATACGGGAAAAAAAAGCACAAAACTAGGATAATTAACAATATGATAGAACATTTATCGATCAATAAAAAATTGTCCTGCCATGATGACTAAATCAGAGACTCTAAAAATCAAAGACATTCTCAACGGTGACATAAAGGATTTACAAGGAATCAACCTCAATGGTGTAAATCTTTCAGGGGGTAACTTAGCCCAAGTTAATTTCACGGGAAGTAGTTTGATGGGGGTTAATTTAACGGGGGCAAATTTAGAAAAAGCTATATTGCGCTGTAATTTAAAGGGTGCAGACTTGACAGGCTCAAATTTAGATGGTGCGGATTTCCGAGGTGCGGACTTGCGAGGAGCGATTTTTCTGGCTACTCAGGTAGAAAATATTAGTTTAGCAGGAAGTTTCTTGGCTGGTGCAATTTTAACTAATTTAGATTTAAGCAATGCTGACTTAAGAGGTGCGGATTTACGAGGAGTTAATTTAGTCGGTTCATGTTTACACAAAGCAGATTTAAGCAATGCAAACTTAAGTGGTGCGGATTTATCTCAAGCAGATTTAGAAGAAGCAAACCTAACAGGGGCAATTTTACACGGCACAAATCTCACCCAAGCCAATCTCCTTTGTACAATCATGGATTCCACGTCTTTGGAGTTCTTGAAACTACCAATTCTAAAATGAGCTTTTAGCAGAGATATAGCAAAGGTTTGAGTTATGAGATTATCGTGAGGGTGGGTGTTAGGAGAGGTAGAAAATACTATTATTAAACAAATCAATACTTTCGCTGACTATAGTTTTTTCGGTGGATTAGGGCGAAAAACAACCATAAGATGTGTTGCAATGCCCTTCATGGTGAGTGAGAGTTTTAATTCAAATCTTTTATCACACTGCATAAGATTTATGTTAGAATATTGCCAATTTACAAAAAAAACTATGTATGGAAGTAACTCGCACTATTTGGGATTAACCTTATTACTGTTGGAAAGATTAGATAATGATTAAACAAGGGGATCTGGTAGAGGTAGAAATAGAAGATGTTAGTAGTGAAGGCAATGGAATAGCAAGAGTTGATCAACAAGTGGTTTTTATCCCCAATACCGTGACGGGCGATCGCATCTCTAGTCGTATAGTGAGAGTGAAAAAGAATTATGCCCAAGGACAACTAGAACAATTAAGGAAAAATTCAGGTTATCGTATTCGCCCCCGTTGTATAGTTGCTGATAAGTGCGGTGGTTGTCAATGGCAACATATTGACTATTCCTATCAGCTACAAATTAAACAAAATCAAGTGCAAGAAACCCTCACTCGCATAGGGGGATTTAAGGATTTACAGTTAGAAGCGATTATTTCTGGGGAAGAGTTGGGTTATCGTAATCGGGTTAATTATCCCCTCGCCGTGTCGAATACAGGGCAAATTAAGGCTGGATATTATCGTCAGGGAAGTCATCAAATTGTTAATATTAATCAATGCCCCATTCAAGATCAACGCTTAAACCCTCTCCTAGCAGAAATTAAACAGGATTTACAACACCTACAAATTCCCATTTATAATGAAAAAACCCACAAAGGTGCATTGCGTCATCTTTGTTTTCGCATTGGGCAAAATACAGGAGAAATATTGTTAACCCTTGTCAGTGCTCAACTTAGCGATGATCACCTTGAAAGACAAGCAGAAAAATGGATGAAACGCTATCCCAGTTTAGTCGGTGTGACTCTTAATCATAATCCTCATAAAACTAACGTCATATTTGGCAAAAAAACAGAGTTATTAATAGGCAGACCTTATATAGTAGAACAATTTATGGGATTAAGCTACCATTTAAGAGCAGAAACCTTTTTTCAAGTTAATACCGCCGTTGCGGAAAAGTTATTGACTACCGTTATCAATCAATTACCCTTCACAGGAGAAGAAACCATCCTCGATCTTTATTGTGGAGTTGGTACATTTACACTCCCTTTGGCTCAAAGAGTGAAAAAAGCCCTGGGAGTAGAATCATACCCTCTTTCCATCGAACAGGCTCAACGAAATGCAGAGATTAACGATATTGACAATGTGGAATTTATCACTGAAACCACAGAAACCTTTTTGCCGACTCTTGAGATTCAACCTGATTTAGTTATTCTCGATCCTCCCCGTAAAGGTTGTCAAGGGGAAGTCATTGAATCTTTAAAACAGATCAAACCTAATTATATTGTCTATATCAGTTGTCATCCTGCCACTCTTGCTAGAGATTTACAGTTACTTTGCCAAGAAGGAGATTATCACATCACTTTTGTGCAACCGGCGGATTTTTTCCCACAAACTCCCCATGTGGAAACGGCGGTTATTTTGCAAAGAGTGCCCTTTTCAGAAAAATATTAATATAGATAAAAACATTCATTTATCATTAAAAATTAATATTAACTAAGAAAATAATTATAAAAAACGAAAATGTTTGAAATTGATATAGACGCCATCCAAGCAGAGTTCGATCGCCTCGTTGCCTCCTTCGGCACTCCTTCTGATACCTTTACCCAAGATACCCAACAATGGATACAGGAAAATTCTATTATATTACAAGAAATCAATGGTGGTACAGGGGGGTTAGAAAAAGTATTTCTTACCGTTACTACTTTTGAGGATCAAAATGACGGAGGAGACAGAAATGGGTTATCCCTACGGGATGCCATTTTAAGAGCAAAAGCTGATCCGGGGAAAGAATACGTCATTAATTTACCGGCTGGAGTTTACGAATTATCCATTCAAGGAAATGAAGATAGTTTATTTCCCAGTGATGATCCAAACTTACCCGGTATAGTTGATGATATAGTAGCCCGTACAGGAGACTTAGATATTCAAACCAGAGTAACCATTATCGGTGCTGGTGCTAGAAACACTGTCATTAACGCTACAGCATTGGGCGATCGCATCTTTGATGTGAGAGAGGGGGGATTATTTTCCCTAAGCGGTGTCACCATAGAAGAAGGTATTGCCGAAAACGCTGTTGACGAAAATGGTAGTAGTGGCGGTGGTATTCGTATCAATCAGGGTGGTTCTGCGATCATTAATAACAGTATTATTAAAAATAACTCTACCGCCATTAATACCAATACAGACAATAACAATGGTGGTGGTATTGCCAACTTTGGTGACACAGAAATCATTAACAGTATCATCTCAGGCAACCTTTCAGGAGACGATGCAGGGGGGATATATAATGAAGGCACATTAAACATTCGCAATAGTACCATCGCAGGAAACTTCGCCAATGCCGCCGCCGTCGAAGTCATTGAAGCAGGAGGAGGCGGACTTTATACCCTTGGTGGAACAGTACAAATACTCAATAGTACATTCTCTGGTAATATAACAGGAGATGCAGGAGGAGCTATTCTTTCTCAAGATGCAACGGTTTCTATTATCAACACTACCATTACCAACAATAGATCTCAAATTGGTTCTGGTATCACCGTTTTAGGAGCGGATAATCCCGTGTTATTGCAAAATAGCATTGTAGCAGGAAACCTAGACAGCAGTGATATAGAAGGGCTGTTCACCGAAAATAGTTCCTATAATCTCATTGGTGATGGTAACGGTATTATCTTAGATGGATTTAATAACAACATTGTTGGCGATATTATTAACCCTCTCAATCCCCTTCTTGGCAACTTACAAGATAACGGAGGCTATACCCCTACTCATCTCCCCTTACCTGAAAGCCTAGCCATTAATGCCGGAAACAACGAAATTGCGGCTCAAGTTGGCAATGCTGACCAAAGAGGATATGCCCGTATCATTGATGGTATAGTCGATATAGGAAGTACAGAAAGTGGTGCTACGGCGCGATCGGCGTTAAATAATCCTATGTATCGCTTCCAAAATACAGAAATTGCAGGTACTTATTTATTTGTCGGAGAGGAAGAAAAACAAAATATCATCAATAACTTCCCCCAATTTCAAGAAGAAGGATTTGCTTTCAGTGTTGCCACTCAACCGGGAGACGACTTAATTCCTATCTATCGTTTTCAAAACACTCAAATACAAGGCACTTATCTTTATGTAGGAGAAACAGAAAGACAAAATATGATTAGTAATTTTCCTCAATTTCGAGAGGAAGGATTAGCGTTTTATGCCTTTGGCGCAGACAGTAACCAAGCAGATGATATATACCGTTTTCAAAATAGTAACTTACCCGGTACTTATCTATTTGTAGGGGAATCAGAAAAACAAAATATTCGTCAAAATTTCCCTGGTTTTATTGAAGAAGGGATGGCTTTTGAAGCCGCGCTATAATCTGTCACAAAAAAAGCCCCGTATGGGGCAAGGCTGTTTGATTTTCATTTTTTACTCTGAAATAGCCCTGCTAAAACAGGGCTTTCAATTAAAAGATTTTCAGGAAAAATTTAGAGAGCGTTACCACGAGGTAATACTTCTTCAGGGAAGACAAATCTTTCATGAGGCTGATCTTGAGGCGCCATCCATGCGCGTAAACCTTCATTTAATAAGATGTTTTTGGTGTAGAAAGTTTCAAATTCAGGATCTTCAGCCGCTCTTAACTCCTGAGATACGAAGTCATAAGCACGGAGGTTAAAGCCTAAACCAACAACTCCGATCGCACTCATCCATAATCCAGTTACAGGAACGAATAACATGAAGAAGTGTAACCAACGTTTGTTAGAGAAAGCAATACCGAAAATTTGGGACCAGAAACGGTTAGCAGTCACCATAGAGTAGGTTTCTTCTGCTTGGGTAGGTTCAAAAGCACGGAAGGTGTTAGCTTGTTCACCGTCTTGGAATAAGGTGTTTTCTACAGTTGCACCGTGAATCGCGCAGAGCAACGCACCGCCTAATACACCAGCAACTCCCATCATGTGGAAAGGATTAAGAGTCCAGTTGTGGAATCCTTGGAAAAATAAGATGAAACGGAAGATCCCCGCAACACCGAAGCTAGGCGCAAAGAACCAGCTAGATTGTCCTAAAGGATACATCAAGAAGACGCTTACAAATACAGCGATAGGTGCAGAGAATGCGATGGCATTGTAAGGACGAATACCGACAAGACGAGCAATTTCAAACTGACGTAACATGAAGCCAATTAAACCGAAAGCTCCGTGTAATGCTACGAAAGGCCATAAACCGCCAATTTGACACCAACGGGTGAAATCTCCTTGAGCTTCAGGACCCCATAAAAATAATAAAGAATGTCCGAATACATCCGCAGGAGAGGATACAGCAACGGTTAAGAAGTTAGCACCTTCTAAGTAGGAACTAGCTAAACCGTGGGTGTACCAAGAAGTAACGAAAGTTGTACCAGTTAACCAACCACCTAAAGCTAAATAGGCACAGGGGAAAAGAAGGATACCAGACCAACCAACGAATACAAAGCGATCTCTTTTAAGCCAGTCATCAAGGACATCAAACCATCCTCTTTCCGGCACACGTCCGACTGCAATGGTCATAAAATAAACTCCAATTTAATATTATAATTACAACAACGTTCTTTATTTTTTTAAGTCTGAACCACTGATTAAAACAGTTATGTATGACTTACTGAGAAAAGTTTACTTTTCTTAACGTTATATTTATATTATCATTCTATGGGAAAATGTCAAGAATTGACAAGGGATTTGTTAAAAAAAGATTAAAATTATTAGAATTGGTTAAGCTAAAACTATTACAAATTTAAAACTATCACACTGCAATTATTATGATTACAATTGATTTATTGGTTAGATATATTCCCTTGCCCTTATCTGTGGAGAAGAAAGAAGAAGCCGAGGCTCAAGCCCTTTATAATCATATCCTTGAGGCAATCAAGAGTAAGGAAACTCAGATTATCGAGTTAACTTGTGACAAACAAACCGATAAAAAAATTGCTGTCATCAGTGATCAAATTACTGGAGTAATAATGTCTCAAAAAGATGGTGCGAATAAAGGGGCGAATGTCCCCGGCTTTTTCGCCGCCCTTGCTGAGAGATAGTGGGGACTGGGGAAGATAACCTGAAACCTCTTAATTCTACACTGTTCCCTATTCCCTTTTCCCTTTTCTTAATTTTTCATTATTAATTTCTTCTTAATCTTGATAAAACCAGAAATTGCGATCGCAGTCGAAAATCTAAATTTTTCATGGAGTTTACAAAAATCCGTGTTAAACTCCTGTAGCCTTGCCGTGCCTAAAGGTGAGTTATGGATGTTATTAGGCAATAATGGTTGTGGCAAATCCACTTTGTTGAGATTATTGGCGAATCTATTAATAGCTGACAGTGGAAAGATTTACACTGATTCACCGTTAGGATTTGTGTTCCAAAATCCAGATCATCAATTAGTGATGCCAACGGTAGCGGCGGATATTGCCTTTGGCTTGGTGTCAGAAAATTTGACTTTATCTCAAGTAAAAGCGAGAGTGAAAGAAGCGTTATCAGCAGTTAATCTCCTAGAATTGGAAGATCGTCCTATTTATGCTCTTAGTGGCGGACAAAAACAACGTATTGCCATAGCAGGTGCGATCGCCCGTCATTGTCGAGTGTTATTATTAGACGAACCGACAGCACTATTAGATCCTGATACTCAAATCGAATTAGTCGCCCTAGTGCAAAAAATTGTCAAAGAAAGAAATATTACCGCTTTATGGGTGACGCATCGCCTCGAAGAATTAAACTATGCGGATGGCTACTTTCTATTAAAAGAGGGGAAAGTCCTATCACAAGGGAATCCACAAGACTTACTTAAAAATTAGTGGCAATTATTCTGACTTTCAGATTAAATTTTTGTTAAAATCTACCATTATGACAGCACGAACAATTAATCTTAGTAAAATATATATGCAAGGAAATGAATGTTACTACTTCTCAAGCTATCCTATTAGTGGATGGCTACAACGTCATCGGTTCATGGGCTACCCTTCAATTTATAAGAGACGAAAAAGGCCTTGAATATGCCAGAAACTCTTTAATTGAAAGTTTGGTTAACTACTCAGGATATAAAGAGTTAGAAACCAAAATCGTTTTTGATGCCCATTATCAAAAAACCAACAGCAACGAAGAAAAACATAGTAAAAGCCTTTCTGTTTACTATACATCTTATTCGGAAACGGCGGATAGCTATATCGAAAAATTTTGTGCCTCTTTTGTGAGGAAAAATCCAGAAAGTCGCACCCGTATAATTGTGGCAACATCGGATCAGGCTCAACGTCATACCGTTGTCGGCTATGGTGCTGAATGGATGTCTGCTCAAAAACTGGCAAAGGAAGTCAACACTACAAGTACAAACCAGAAAAAAAACTTGCGACATCGCCAAAAATCTCAAGGACGTTTTTTATTTAATTCCCTTGATAGCAAAACCCAACAGGCGTTAATGCAAATGCGATTTGGCAACGGATAAGAAAAATTGTAAGCCAAATTATTGAATTATTGAGTTAAGACTGTTATGATGGTATATGGTCTTAAGCGGACGTGGCGGAATTGGTAGACGCGCTAGATTTAGGTTCTAGTATCTCTGATGTGAGAGTTCGAGTCTCTCCGTCCGCATTATCGGGGTAGCTAAAAATTTTTTTTGTTCTTTGTACAGTAACAAATTATTTGTCATCGGTAACAAATTGGTGTCACCTCAGTTCGATATAAGAATTGTTGATTTAGGTAGGTTTCCGGTTGCAGGTTGCAGGTTTCGCGGTGGGTTTTTTTAAGATTGATTAATCAATCAAGGTGCTGAAAAACAATAAAATCAATAAACATAAGTTTTTAATCAATTCTTTAACCTAACACCTAACACACTTCGGCTACCCTCAGTGCATCGCCTGACACCTTTCATCACTTAAGATTTTATGTCGAACTCAGGTGGTGTCGTCTTAACAAATTAAAAAATCATTTGAGAGAGGCTTTGCTTCCTTAAATTGCACCTTATGTCTTGTGTACTTGCCTTTGCGTCTTTGCGAGAGATAAAAAAGATGATTGATTGTCTTGCAAAAATTCTTTGACATCCTCAAGAGAGTTAGCGATGTGAGGATAGTCAAGGGGAGGGCGATTTATCAGTATCAAAGGAATATTTAACGTTTCTGCCAGTTGAGACTTCACGTCTTGTCCTCCGGCTTTTCCTCCAGCTTTAGTGACAACAATATTGATATTCCAAAGTTGCCAGAGGGCTTTTTCCAATTCTAAACTCAAAGGGGGTCGAATGGCAATGATGCGATCGCACCTAAAACCTGCTTCTTCGGCTAAGATTAAAGATGATTGATAGGGAAGAATACGGGCATAAAATTGAGCTTGATGGTGATATTCTTTGAATAAGTGCAAATATTTCGCCCCAATAGTTAATAAAACGTTTTTATTCTTGAAAATACCATTATCTGTTAATAGTGAAGGTAAATCGGGATAAGAAAGAATATTCCCTGTTTGACTGGTGACGGTTTCTCTTTCATAACGTAGATAAGGTATAGAAAGAATTTGAGAAGATGCGATGGCATTTTGAGAGACTTCTACCGCAAAGGGATGGGAAGCGTCAATAATGGTGAATATTTGACGAGAGATAATAAACTCTTTCATTTGTGTCAAAGACAATTGTTTGACTATTACTTGAATATCCTGAATATTTTGGTATAAATTACAAGCTGATTCCGTTGTAACACTAACGAGAAAATGTTGTTTTAATTCTGATAATAAATTGGCTATCATTACACTTTCAGACGTGCCACCAATTAACCAAAGCATATTTTTTTAGCAATACTGAAGTTTTAAGGGAAATCAAATAATAAAATTTCTGTATGATCTTCGGTGGCAACCAACTCTAAGTCATTTTCTTGAGTGATAGCGATACCATCACCAACATTCACCGTGATATTGTTAATTTTCCCAGAACCTCTAGCCACCTGTAACCAGAAAGAACGATTTTCTAGGATATTATACTTAATTACCTCGTTTTTCCTCGTCACTAAAGTATTTCTGTTCATAACTAGGCTTTATGTTCTAATTCTCCCTCTAAAACATAGGTAATGATTTCCATGTCTCGATGACTATGGGTGTTAAAGCCTTGATTGGGTTGAATTTTGTCTTCGTTAATGACTCGCAAACTGGCAAATCCCATGTAATTGCGATCGTAGTAACTAGCAAAGGAAAAGGTATGTTTACTGTCAAGCCATTGGATATTTGTTTTTCCTCTTTCTTCACTTGGGCGAATATTAATCATAACTAATTTCTGTTTTTGATTTCATTTTCTATGGTAGTTTAATAATTTTTGATTGACAATGTATATTATATTTAACTAATTGTTGAGTAAAAGTTGACAATGAACAAGTTTAATCGGATTAAAGCATTTGTGTTAGTGGTAGAGTCGGGCAGTTTTGCTCAAGCCTCCCGTATTTTGGGTATATCTCGATCGGCGGTGAATAAGTTAGTCTTTAATTTAGAGAATTATTTAGGGGTGCAATTGCTACACCGCAATACTCGCAATGTTACTCCGACTCAAACGGGGTTTGCTTTCTATGAGCGTTGCACGGCTATTTTAGCGGATTTGCAAGAGGCGGAAATTGCTGTTACCAATCTACACCAACACCCCCAAGGTAAATTGAGAATCAATGCCCCCATGAGTTTCGGTACAATTTGTTTAGGAGATGCGATCGCCTCTTTTATGCAGGAATATCCCCAGTTAAAAATTGAGCTTACTTTAGACGATCGTTTTGTCGATCCCATTGGTGAAGGGTATGACGTGGTATTAAGAATTACACAGCAAGTGGAGTCTTTGAGTTTAATGACACATAAGTTAAAGGAGATTGATTTGGTTTTATGTATTTCTGACAAATATATAAAAAAATACGGTGAACCTAATACGGTGGAAGAATTAGAAAATCATTATTGTTTGCAATACGGTTATTTTCACTCCTCGGCTAAGTGGAGTTTAGACAAAGGGAATGAAGAAAAGATCGTTAAAATTCAAAGTCGATTATATTCTAATAATGGAGAAATATTAGCCAAGGGTGCGATCGCAGGTTTAGGCATAGCTATGTTACCCCGATTCATGATTGAATCATATCTTCAAGAAAACAAACTGAAAATAATACTACCCGAATATTCACCCCATAAACTAAATTTATTTATACTGTACCCTATTAATCGTCATCTATCGACCAAAGTTCGAGTCTTAAAAGAATTTCTTGAGGACTATTTTCAAAATCAAGCATGAAAAAACTCCTTCTGGCTCAAACTCTAAACCCTGTGGCCTTATTTTACTTTTAATTGAAAAACACTCAAGAAGAAACTAGCGAAAATAACCTGTAACCCAAGCGCGATCGCAGTTACAGAAGGAATCACTAAACGCATAGTTTGTACAGGATTTAACGCCCCAAAACCAACGGATTCCCACTGAAAAAGAGCAAAAACAGAAGTAATTAAACCAGCAACCAATAAAGTAGCACCGATAATTAAACCAATTTCTAAACTAAATAAATCTTTAAATTTTAAAACTCTTTTGTCATGAGGTAATAAGCCCTCTTGAATAGCATAAACTTTAGTAAAAACCGCAAAATTAACCAACTGAAAACCGATAATAATTGCCGTAGCCGAATATAATAAACTATGAACCCTAGGACTAGCTAAAAGAAAAATCGTGGTAATCAACCCCATCACCATCAAGAAAAAACCGGGGTAAAGAAACAACCAACGGGGGCTATATAATAGTAAAAAACGAAGATGGCGCCAACCGTCACGCCAAGTGCGTAAATGAGGTTTACGGGAACGTCCATCTGGAGATAAAGTAGTGGGAACTTCGGTAATTTTCAAACCATTAAGAGTTGCTTTAACCACCATTTCGGAGGCAAACTCCATGCCCGTAGTGCGTAAATTTAAACCCATAATTGCCCGTTGGCGAAATCCCCTTAAACCGCAGTGAAAATCATTACAAGGACTTTTAAAAAACAGTTTTCCTAACCAAGTTAACACGGGATTACCCAAATATTTATGTAAAAAAGGCATTGCATTAGGTTTAATACCTCCCTTGAAACGATTCCCCATAACCAGATCATAACCCGCCCTCAACTTTTCCACAAAAGGATTTAAACTTTGAAAATCATAACTATCATCAGCATCCCCCATGATAATAAACTCACCCTTAGCCGCAACAATTCCTCCCATCAAAGCACTACCATAACCCTTTTCCGAGACATTCACCAACCTTGCCCCCATTTTTTCTACAATCTCCTGAGAACCATCAGTGCTACCATTGTCAGCAATTAGCACTTCTCCTTTTATGTGATATTCTCTGAGATACCACTGGGCTTTTTCAATGCAAATAGCTAGAGTTTCCGCCTCATTCAAACAAGGCATAATGATAGACAGTTCAAAGATTTCCATAGAATTAAGTAATGGATAATGAGTAATGAGTAATAAGGCTCTGATGAGGCAGAGAAAAGTTAACAGGTAAGAAGGATTTGATCACTTTTAAGAATTAAGAGGGGGATTTATCACATTACCTCAACCGATAATTTTGTATCAAACTGAGGTACATTGAAAGTAAGAGAAACGTTTTCTAATTAAAATAACATAATTAGTCTATCTCAAGGTTGTATCGTTTTCATATAAAGAATCAAGAAAATAGGGTTATTGAAAAGTTTTCTTGAAATACCGTATATTGTTTGTTCGTTTTGGGGAATGCTGTTGCTTGTAGTCTATCCGTATCAGGGAACTTAGATGTACTCCTAGTTTAAAGCAACCAATCATAATTTTCAGTAAAATTCTTAAATAATTCAACCGTTTCTAAAGACTGATTCTCCCTCCATTTAAGTCCGATCGCACGGGTTAAATTTAAGTCGATAATGGGAACATAAGTAATATTAGTGATACCCTTCCAAACAGGCATGATACTTATTCCGATCCCAGATTGAATAAGAGAAATAACCCATTCTTCATTATTGGAAAAATAGATAAATTTTGGTTGAATCCCGGCAGAATCAAAAATTTGCGGATAGGTTTGCAAAAATTCGCAAGTTACACGTTTAATATATGGTTGTCCATCCAAATCTTTCAAGGTGACACTTTTTTGTTTGGCATACAGATGATTTTGAGGTACAGCCAATTTTAGGGCTTGAAAAAATAAGGGAATAGAACAACCGGAATTATGATCCTCTGTTAACCAAGTAATTGCTATGTCAATCTCTCCTTGATGAAGCCAGTCTTGTAACTCTTCCAAATAACCATTAAATATTTCTATTATAATGTTAGGGTATTGTTTATGAAAATCACCAATTAATTTAGCGAATCCAGAACTACGAATACTATACAAAACCCCCAACTTTAAAATTTGGATGTCTTTGAAGTTTTGAACTTCCCCTTTAATTAACTTATATTGTTCCATTACTTCTTCGGTTCACTGAGTCAACTTATCCAAACCGATTGCTCGACTTAGACATTGGTTTTTCTCTCCCTAAGCGTTGATTTAGCTATGCCCTAGCGTATTTAAACCAAGTCCTTTTGCTAGTATCGTAATAAAAAATAAAAAACCAAAAAAGCTATTATGAAATTACCAAACAGGTTCCCACTTTTTTTTATTCTCTTTTTAGCTCTGGGTTGCAATAGTGTGAAACCGGAAACTCCCAACACAAATGCTACTCTATCCGTGGAGACTGTTGGTGTTGCAAAAGATGATTCTAATACTATTGCACAAAAACCAACCATTAAAGTAGGTTCTTTTGTCTCTGGAGCAATTGACTGTTGACAAAAAACTAACTAAACTTAATTATAGTTTATTATAT
>CAYPDC010000037.1:0-32063 GCA_964409355.1 uncultured Cyanobacterium sp. | reverse complement strand
GTTTAAGGGGGGTTAGGGGGGATCAAATTCTTACAACTCATATAGTAATGCTATAGTTGGATTTATATAACTCTGTTGATTTGTTAATTAACTTTCCTTAATTTCTATTTTTAGTTATTCGATGATATTTTAACTTCTTATAAATCATAGACTTCCGTAGCAAAACCAGCTTAAGATATTGATGAATATATGTAAGGTAATCATAATAACTCATGGTAAACTTTAACAAACCTAATTTCTGGGGAAAACTCATCTCTTTACCCCTAGTATTATTTTTCACTCCTTCATCCCTTGCCGTCTCATTACCGAGAAATGTAGAGAAAATCGAAGAATGTGAGATTCTGGTGGTAGGAGGAGGATTAGCGGGGGCAGCTACCGCCTATGAGGCTCTATTACGGGGAAAAACCGTCTGTTTAACCGATATTACCGACTGGGTTGGGGGGCAAATTTCCTCTCAGGGTACATCTGCACTAGATGAAAGAAACACCCAAAGACAAGAGTTATTTTTCCCCCGTGGTTATCTGGAATTGAGAGATAATTTAGAAAAGTTTTATGGTAAGTTAAACCCCGGTGATTGTTGGGTGAGTCAGTCTTGTTTTTTGCCGAAAGATGCCCATACTGTCTTATTTCAACAGTTGGAAAACGCCGCTAGGAAGGGTAAGGGTAAGTTGAAGTGGTTTCCCAATACGGTAATTAAAGATTTAACCATAGAAACCGTCAAAAATGGAGGCTCAGGGCAACAAATCACAGGTGCGATCGCAATCCAACATCAACCCCAACCCAACACTCCTCCTCTAAATACTGAACCATTATCTCAGATAATCGAAGATGCTTATACCTATGGTGATTCTGACAGGCTGAAAAAAACCATCATCAAATTTACTCCTCCTCAAAACCCAAAAAATGATGGTAAAGCGAATTGGATAGTAGTAGAAGCCACGGAAACAGGAGAGTTAATCGGTTTAACGGATATTCCCTACAAACTAGGTATTGATCCCCGTAATGAACTTGAACCATCATCGTCTAGTGATACGCCTGATCCCTATTGCCCTCAAGGGTTTACTTACACCTTTGCTATGGAACAAACAGAGGGGGAGCAACCCCAGCCTGAACCTTCATTCTACAAGCAGTATGAGCCTTATTATAGCTATGAATTACCCAGATTGGCGAATTTTGACCTAGTTTATACTTATCGCCGTATATGGAAAGCACAGCAGAGCGAAAATGAAAGTTTCGGGGGTATTACTTGGACTAAACCCACTCCGGGGGATATATCCATGCAGAATTGGACATGGGGGAACGACTATCGACCCGGTACATCCAAGGATAACTTAATTTATAGCAGAGATCAACTGCAAGAAATGGGGCAGTTAAAATCAGGGGGATGGATGGGAGGTTTACGCACAGAAACTCTGAGACGAGGGGAAGAAAATGCGATCGGGTTCTATTATTGGTTGGTAGCAGGTACAACGGATTCTCAACTAGGGGAAGGTGTCAAAAAGCCTCACCCCAATCAAAAGTTACTCAAGGGTTTAGATTCACCTATGGGTACAATGCACGGCTTATCCAAGTATCCTTACATGAGAGAAGGAAGAAGGATTATTGGGAGGGCAAATTATGCTTATCCTAATGGTTTTATGGTGAATGAAATCGACATTTCTCGCCGTGACTATAAAGATGAATATTATCGTCAAACCCTTACCCCTGAACAATATCGCCGTTTACAGGCTCTTTTAGCAGGTTTAGAGGGATTTTCGGTTTTAAGTGGCGAAGTTTCCCCTAATGAAGTCAAAAATCGGACTCGATCGACCATTTATCCTGATTCTGTAGGAATTGGACATTATGCCATTGATTTTCACCCCTGCATGACAGAAAGTCCCCCAGAAAAAGCGGGAAATACGGAGAGAGAAGGAGAAAGACGGGGGCAAGGTCAAGCATATCCCTTTCAAATCCCCTTATCTGCCATGATTCCCCAGAAAATAGACAATATGCTCGTGGTAGGGAAAAGTATCGCTACCAGTCATATCGCCGCCGCCGCCTATCGAGTGCATTCTTTTGAGTGGTCATCGGGTGCAGCCGCAGGTGTTACAGCTTCTTTGGCTTTAGAAAAGGGGATTTTACCATACCAATTTACGGAGGGTTTTGCTTTCAAAAATAAGCCATTACAGGAATTAAAAGTGATTCTTGATAGTAGTGGCAATCCGACTAAATTCCCTAATACCTCTATCTTTAACAATAATTGGGATGATTGGCGATAAACAAAGGAGTTGTTCAAACCCTTTGTTCACAATACATTGACAGAATTCGGGCTAGAAGCCCGATAAGGAAAAATTTTAATTTTTCCATTATTAGACTTCTCCAATATTTGAGATTTTAAGGGCTAAAGCCCTTACTACAAGCCAATAAAAAATAATTTCTGGAGATGTCTATTTTTTTCGACTACTTCTATTCAAACGTTCATTTTCTTCTAAAACTTTTCCCGCACCATAGACAACACATCTCAGGGGATTTGCGGCAACATGGGTGATAATTCCTGTTTCATTGGCAATAAGACTATCTAAACCTCTTAGCAATGCCCCTCCTCCAGCTAACATAATTCCTCTATCAATAATATCTCCAGCTAATTCGGGGGGAGTTTGTTCTAAAGTTTTTTTGATAGCATCGATAATTAATCTTACCGTATCAGCGATACATTCTCTAATTTCTTCGGTGGAAATAGTCACGGTTTTAGGAAGTCCTGATACTACGTTTAACCCTCTAATTTCCATACCTTGAGGTTCATTCTCCATGGCATAAGCTGATCCAATTTCGATTTTTACTTGTTCAGCACTACGTTCTCCCACAATTAGGTTGTAATTTCTTTTTAAATGGCGTTTAATCGCTTCGGTGATCTCATCCCCTGCGACTCTAACGGAGTCACTTAAGACAATACCTTGCAAACTCAATACTGCCACATCTGTAGTTCCTCCCCCAATATCAACGATCATATTCCCGACAGGCTCATCAACGGGTAAACCAGCTCCGATCGCAGCAGCTACAGGTTCATCAATAAATTCAATATTGTCGATCGCTCCTGATGCTTCCATCGCCTCCTCGATCGCCCTTCTTTCTACGGTAGTAATACCACTAGGTACACCAATAATAATTCGTGAGCGAGTAAGGTTATTGTTACCCCGCACTTTTTTAATAAACTCCCGCAACATCATTTCTGTTTCTTTCACATCGGTGATTACCCCGTCTTTGAGAGGACGAATGGTGCGGACATTTTGGGGGGTACGCCCTAACATTCTTTGGGCTTCCTTCCCCACTGCGATCGGTTCTTGTTTTTCCTCATCAATAGCAATAACTGAAGGCTCATCTAAAACGATGTCTTTCCCCGGCATATAAATTAAGGTATTCGCCGTACCCAAATCAATACCCATATCTTGGGATTCAGTGGAAAAATTAAATAAACCCATTTATGCCACCTCGAATAATTTATAATAACAGTTTCAATAATCCCATTATCTTAAATCACTTCTTTTCTTTTGTGCCAAAGGTACGAATTATTCTTTTTCATCCCACGCCAAAATACGGTGCATTGACTTGCACTGAGGGAGGTCAATGTATCGTAACCGAAAGGTAGTTTTTCGGTCGTATTTATGACGTGGGGCTTCTCACCGCCGAGCTAAAATATCTGTTCAGCAATCCCTACTTGATAAATAGCATCTCCTGATAAGTGGGTAAAGGCCATAACTCATCAGCAATTTCTGCCTCTAAAGCATCGGCATATTTGCGCACCTCATCCATTAAACTGCGGACGGTTTTGGCGAAATACTGCAATTTAGCCTCTGTACTCTCAAAATCATGGACGGCGATCGCATCTTGTAGTTTTTTAACTTGAACCATCATTTCATTAGTAAGACTAGAAATTTGTTTCACCATCTGAGTATCACTTTCGATACCCATATCCTTGAGACTAGCGAGGGTATGGGTAAGTTGAGATAAATAGCTCATTGCTGTGGGATAAACAATGGTTTTTGCCATATTTACCACCAATTTAGCTTCTACCTCAAGGGATAACAAATATTGTTCTGCATATACCTCAAAACGACTTTCCAATTCCTTGGGAGAAAGTACCCCCAAGCGATCGAACAATTCCTCAATATGTTTTTCTCTCAATACTGGTAACGCATCGGCGGTGGTAGGCAAATTAGGCAATCCCCTTTCTTCCACTGCCATTTTATGCCATTCTGGGGAATAACCATTACCGCCAAAAATCACATTGCCGTGTTTTTCCATGATTTCCTTGAGGATTTTCTGAATGGCAGTATTTAACTCTATGCCGTCTTTTAACTCCTGTTCCAATTTATCTCCAAACCAGTTCAAAGAATCTGCTAAAATGGTATTCATCGCCACTAAAGGACCTGCTACGGACTGATTTGAACCTACTGCCCGAAACTCGAAACGATTACCCGTAAAGGCAAAAGGAGAAGTACGGTTGCGATCGCCCGGATCTTTAGGAATAGGGGGTAAGGTATCCACCCCAATATTCATCACCTGTGCCAGTTGTGAGCCTGTGATTTCCCCGTTGCGAATCTGCTCGAATACATCTTCTAATTGCGTACCCAAATACACCGACATAATGGCAGGAGGTGCTTCATTTGCCCCTAAACGATGATCATTACTAGCGGTTGCTACTACCGCTCTCAACAATGTGCCATATTTATGAGCTCCTCGAATCACCGCTCCACAAAATACCAGAAACTGTATATTAGCATGGGGAGTGTCACCCGGATCTAATAAATTCCCCTGAGTATGATTACCTACAGACCAGTTAACGTGTTTCCCAGAGCCGTTAATTCCAGCAAAGGGTTTTTCATGAAGTAGGCAAGTGAAACCGTGTTTTTTCGCCATCATCCGTAAGACAGTCATAGTTAACTGTTGATGATCGGTGGCAACGTTTGCGGACTCAAAGTAAGGCGCGATCTCAAATTGTCCGGGGGCAACTTCATTATGACGGGTTTTAGCAGGAATACCGAGACGATATAAGCATTCTTCCACATCCTGCATAAAAATTTGCACTCTTTCAGGAATAGCGCCAAAATAATGATCATCAAATTCTTGACCTTTAGCTGGAGGTTTACCGAATAACGTTCTTCCTGCGAGGAGTAAATCTGGACGATAATGGGCAAAATGGGAGTCCACTAAAAAGTATTCTTGCTCTGCACCACAACTAGAACTCACAGGGGCAATATCCGTATGTCCTAACAATTCTAATACTCTACGGGCGGCTTTATTGACAGCAGAGTTCGATCGCAACAGAGGGGTTTTCTTATCTAGTGCTTCTCCTGTCCAAGAAACAAAGACAGTAGGGATACAAAGAGTAACGCCGTTATCAGTTTCCATGACATAAGCAGGGCTTGTAACATCCCAAGCAGTATAACCTCTAGCCTCAAAAGTGGAACGAATGCCCCCATTGGGGAAAGATGAGCCATCGGGTTCGCCCTTGACTAAAACTTTACCAGAAAACTCAGAAATTACCGAACCATCGCTCTGCACCGAGACGAAACTATCGTGTTTTTCGGCAGTAGAATTGGTTAAAGGATAGAATACATGGGCATAATAAAGAGCCTTTTTAGAAATAGCCCAATCCCTCATGGCTGTAGCGACAACATCTGCAATAGATACGTCAAGAGGTTCACCGGTTTGAATGGTTTTTTTCAGAGACTTAAACACGCTTTTGGGGAGAGATTCTTGCATTTTCGCCAAAGTGAAAACATCCGTTGCCCACATTTCTTCTAACTTTTTGGGAGTTTTGAAAGGCTTTACTTTGCGATTGGTAATTTCGTAAATAGCTTGAACCCGTGATTTATTTCCGCTCATAACATCATCGATTTTAAATTTAAGATAATGTCCAACAATAGCAAATTCTCCTTTATTTTCTGTTCAATTCTGACATAATTTAAAAATTGGGTTTGCTATTCGGAGTTGGAAACTAATGAAAATCAAGCACACTACAGAAATTTTAAGATCGTATGTTCTACGGACTCCGCCAAAGCCTCTAAATGGTATCCCCCCTCTAAACCAAAGATAATGTTATCGGTGACTTCTAAACAATATTTAGTTAATTTGCCATAGTCTTGAGGTAATAAACACATACTAGCTAAAGGATCTTGGAAATTAGCATCATATCCTGCACTGACTATTAATATATCCGGTTGAAATTGTTTTAGGAAGGGAATCACCTGTTTTTGAAAATAAACTTCATATTCGTTGATGCCACTTCCTGCTTTGACGGGAATATTTAAAACATTATTATATAACCCCTTTTCCTCTGCCATGCCTGTGCCGGGATAACAAGGAGATTGATGCAAAGAGCAATAGGCTATGTTAGGATTAGATTCTACTATGGCTTGTGTTCCATTGCCGTGATGTACGTCCCAATCTAGTATTGCTACTTTACTTATTTCCACTTTACTTATAGCATAATTAGCTGCGATCGCAGCGTTAGAAAAAAGACAAAACCCCATTCCATCGGAGGCAGTGGCATGATGTCCGGGGGGACGTGCTAGGATAAAACTAGGTTGATGATGGTTAACTATTTGATCAATACTATCTAACCATGCACTAACGGCTAATAATGCTACCTTATAACTATTAGCAGAAACGGGGGTATCTGGATCTAATTTTCCGCCTCCCCTTTTTGCTAGGAGTTTCACCCTTTCGATGTGATGCCAGTCATGGATTTTTCCCACCCATTCTAAGGCTAAACTTTCTTCAACGGGAGTTGGTGTTATCCATTTTAATTGGTTTTTGAGTTGTTGATTTTCCTTTAATTTTTGACAGATACTGATTAATCTATCGGGAGATTCTGGGTGTAGTCTTCCTGTTTTGTGATTTAAAAATTCCTCTGAATAAATAATAGTTATCATGGTTATGTTGGATTAAAACTGCAATTGTGTTAATAGTGAATAATTATGGCGTTGCTGGATTAGGGTATGATTTTGAGGGATGGGGAGATAGGGTGATGAGGGGAAGGGGTGATTACTTATTACTTATTGCTTATAACTTAAAAAAGAGATTCATACCTTAAATCAGCAATACCATTTACTCATTATTTCTCCCTACTTCTCACTAAAGAAATATTTAATTCTACCTGAGTGGTGGTATCATCAATACTGGAACTGGTAACAGCAAATGCTTTAATAGAATCAGATAATGCCCTCATTTCTGGGGTAAATTCATCATAAAAATTAGGATCAATATTTAAAGCAAAATTAAGGCTTTTCTGATAGTCAAAATATAGATAACCATAATTGTTTTTAGCCAATGATTCTGTAGTTATTTTAAAGTTATCACTATTGAGGATTGAGTTATTTTTATCTGAATTTTCCCTAGGGTTAAAAGTCTTTCCAAAAGTAAAGAATAAATTATTTTTATCTAACCAACCATAGGAAGCAACAGTAGTTTGATAATTACTCCATTCTGTGATATTTATTCCTTCTTTTTCGGTGCGATTAATGGAAGCAAAGGGCAAAAATTGAGCCATCTTTTCTAATTTCCCAAGAGTCTTTTCTCCTTGAGTTTTATTACTACTTTCTAATAATAATAAACCATGTACGTTATTATCCAATAAGGGCTGATCTGGATTTCCTGCGATCGCAACTGCAAATTCTCCATCTAACCAACCAAAAACATCATTACCTAAATCTAAATTAAGCCATTGATTTACCATCCCTTCTGTTTCACTAATTACCTCATCTAATTCGGGGATGTTTTTCCTCTCTGTTTCTACTTGTTGCCATAGTTGATTAATGCCATTTCCACTCATCATAAATACAGTATTTTGAGGAATTTTGCTTAACAAATTTTGCGAGACAGGTTTGAGGTTAATTTCATTGGCTAAAGGTTCAGATAATTGCACTAATGTGGTAAACTTTAAACCATGATCTTCGATACTCATATTCATAAATAGATTGTTAATTTTATTCAGTTGTTTCTCTACTTGCTCATCTAACTCTCCTTCTGGTAAACTATCTCTTAATGCTTTTAGTAAGATGCGATCGTACTCTGGGAAATAAATAGAAACTAAGGCATTATTATTAACTAAACTCTGAGGATAATTAGTGGCTAGGGATGTTTTTTCTTTATAGGTGTCGATAATTTTATTAATGACTTCTTCTTGCTCACTTACTACTAAATAGTTACTAAAAAAAGTAGTCCAAATTTGTTCATTATTATCTAAATTAACTTGATAAACAGTAATGCCATTATATTTTTTCTCAACAGGTTTTTCTTGCAAATTATTTTTATATTTGTCAAAAAAACTATTAGCCTTAAACTTATTTTTCACGCCCATAATTAAAGCAATATCAGAGTCAATTCCTGCGGAAGAAGAGGGCAAAATAACAACACTCATTCCTCCTAACCACGGCAAAATATCTTTCTCTAAATCAATATTTTGTGTCTCTTTTGTTAAACTTTCATCAACAAATTCTTGGAGGTTTTGAGAAATAATTTCTTGGGCAGAATTTGTGCCAAAATTTTCTATTTTTCTCCACTCATTAGGATTCGTAGAAATAAAACTGGTGGCATAAGCCGAAGGAGGAGTTATCATAGCACTACGACTCGGAGTTAATTCTTGCCCTATAAAATTACGCCCGTAGTAATAACCTGCCCCAATGCCGACAATTCCTAAGACTAGCAAACTTAGACATCCACAGCCACCCTTGCGAGAATTTGATTGAGTCATGATTCTTCCTTCCTTCGCTACTATCTTTCTTAATTCTATAAGGTGTTAGGTGTTAGATGCTAGGTATATTTTTTTGAAATACCTTAAATTTCTATAACACTTTAATCTCTTTAATTAACCATCCATCGCCCTGTTTAATTAGATCATACTGTACTAAGAGCTTTTCTTCATAAGATAATCGAGGAATTAACCGCCCGTTTTGATAATATTGCGATTTTTCCATTACCTCGGCTTTGACAATGACTTCAGTGGTATTTTGGGGATTCACCTCTGCTGATTCTACCTTAACTTGATGTTCATAACGGCGATAGGCGTTAATTTTTCTTAAACTATTACCATTGACTATCCAGATAGAGGCTAAAGGTTGAGTCAATACTTGGTTTAATCTGGTAAAATCATATTGTGGCCCTGTGGCTTCTTTTTTCGCTTCTAGCCAACCTGTAATTATCTCTGTGGCTTTTTCTGGAGTGAGTTGATTCTGTAAATTCTCTTTTATGGTTTCTTCTTCCCTTGAAGGAAATGTGATTAAAGGCTCTGAAATCGGTATTTCTAACAATTCTTTTGGTTTGAATAATACCCTTACGCCAATAAATGCAATGGCAGTTGAGACAATTAAAGCAATTAAAGGCACAAATACTGGACTTTTGTACCAAGTAGATAAATTGTGGGGAGGATGTTTAACAGAAGTCTTTTTCCCCTCCTCCTCCGAGTCGGTTTCCATTTCCGCATCTAAAAAATCACCAAAACCGATTAAATCTTGTTTATCATTATCTCCATCATCCACTAACAAAGAAATACTCTCACTTTCTCGACTATCCTCCATTACTTGAGTTGCCGAATTAGACACCGAAGTTTCCTGTGTGATGGTTTCCCCATTTACCGTCGTTGTTTCTGTTTTTAGTGGGGTTTGTGTCGAAGTAAAATCGATTTCTAAATTATTTTTCTCTAATTTAGGAGAAAATGAGGTTAAGTTATTCTCCTTTTCCGTAGATAACAAAGGAGGCGATAAAGTTTCTAGGTAATTTTGTACTCTGTCATCCTCAAAATAAGCCTGTAAAGAGGTATCTGCGTCTTTTAAGCCCCTAAATTGAGGAAAAACCTCTGTCTGTAGCCATTTTTCCGTATAAGCACACAACCCCGGCAATAAATCAGGAGAATTTGCTGATATTTCTCGAATACGTGCGATCGCATCTTCTTCCTTACTTTGACTCAGAGAAAATTCTGCTTCTGCTGTCTGTCCTAATAATAAAGCACAAATGGACTGTTCTAAATAAACATCTTGATGAATTGTCAGGGAAATTAAACTATTTTTAGCCTTGATAATTAAATCAGGTTTTCTTTCCGTAAATCCTCTTGCTAAACAAGCATAAGCTGTTAAATAAGCTGCCGCCGGAGAAGGACGTTTTGCTTCACTTTCAAATAGTATTTGTTGATCTTCAGGAGTTAAATAAACCCGAATTTGTTGAATGAATCTTAAAAAACTATCAACATTCAACCCATATTCATCAACCCTTTGACTTTCTAAACCCCCTCTTTTATTAAGCATTTCCTTTAACAAGGATAAGGCTTTTTTACTATCTTCTTCTTGACTATTTTCCTTAGTTAATAACTCCAAAATTTGGTATGGTTTTAACTTACCTAAATCCTGTTTAATTTCTTTCTTGAGACTAGGAAATAAATCTTCCTCTTTCAGCAAACTAAATGATTTATCTAAATAATTTGTTGCTAATTCATATTCCTTTACTTGCCATCTCTCCCGGGCTAACTCCAAATAAGCTAAAATTACCGTTAAAATTAAATCTTGTCTAATAAGACTAATTTCTTCTTGGTTATCCGTCAAATTCTCTAAGGTAGTATTGTCTTCAATATATGGTTTTGCTAATCTTAAAACTAACTCAAAATCTCCTAAATCAAATAAAGTAATTAACACCCCAACTAACAAATTATCGTTTATTTCCACGGTTACTTCGTCAGGAGTTGTTTCTAGGGAAAATTCATCTTGATTGTCGTGAGTAAATAAAAAGGCATCATACTCTAAACGAGACTTCTCATCCTTTAACACATCGTAAGCTACTTTTAATAAATTTTGACGAGAAGTGATGGCATATTGACTATAACCCTCATGGGGTAACTGAAGCAGACGATCTTGATACGCTTGGGCAGTCAAATCTGAGTCTGCCTGTAAGGGAACGCCGAGAATACGGTAGTAATCTAAAGGAATTTGCACGACTAAGTATGATAAGTATTAAGAATTAAGAATGAAAAATTAACAATCATCTATCTAAGTTTACCTGAGTTTGAGTTCGGAGTTTATGTTCTACATTGTATTGCATTCTAAATTCATTCCTGTTGGCTAACTTCTACCAGAAGTCTAATAAAAATATCAACTAAATCTTTTTTCACATCTTCTAAGAGAATATGAGGTAAAAAATCACTAAGTTGACTGACTCCCTTATCTTTGATTCCACAGGGAATAATATCATCAAATCCTGACAAATCACCATTCACATTTAAAGCTAATCCGTGCATGGTAATCCAACGTTTTACCTTAATGCCGATCGCAGCTATTTTTGTACTATTAACCCATACTCCTGTTAAACCGTTAATTCTTTCTGCATTTATACCATACTTTGCTAACAGTCGAATAACTACCTCCTCTAATTGCCTCAGATACCAATGTAAATCTTGCTGATAGTGACGTAAATCAAGAATGGGATAAACAACTAACTGGCCAGGGTAGTGATATGTTACCTCTCCCCCCCTTTCAATGCGATATAGTTCACCTGAAAAGGAATTTAGGTCAAATTTGAGGTTGTCAGTAGTTGAACTTGTACCTAGCGTATAAACAGGAGGATGTTGAACTAAGATTAATTTATCGGGAAAAGAGGGATTATGTAATTTTTTTTGGACAATTTTTTGTTGATATTCCCATGCCATTTTATAGGGTAATAAGCCCAAGTCTTCTACTTCTAAATCAAGCATTTTTTGGCTCTCTTACTTTCAGTATGTAAATTGTTGGTTAGGATATTGGTAAAAGAGCCATTGTTAATTGTTAATTATTAATTGTTAATTGATTAAAAAAGTCCTCGATAACGGATGAATAAAAGCATCACCGCCCAAGAACCGAGAGCAACTTTTAGGGCTACTATTATATTTAAAAGGGGAATCATTCCGCCACTGATTAAATAGCCGAAGTTACCATAAGGTAATTCTAAACCACTCAAAGAGGCGATCGCAACTAAAATAAACAAAATCACAGAGAGTTTTTCCAAAATTGCCGCCGAAAAGCGCTTATAAATTTTTTCCATCAATTCAGAAGAGGAAGTAATAGCAATCAAGCCAATAGCAGTGCCTCCTGCTACCCCTGCGGCAAATCCTCCCCCCGGACTTAAATGCCCTCGGATGGATAATTCTATGGTTATAATGGCGGTGATCGTTGCCCCTAATCGTGCTAAAACTACGGAGGGTTGATCCGTAAATTGATAAACTACTGTTGTAGGTTGTTCATTAGAGAGCAAAAAACCAACCCCTAAAATAGCAATGGTGAAAACCACCACCTCAAAAATGGTGTCATAGAGACGATTTCGGAAAATAATCCCCGAAACAGCATTAGGTACTCCTGTGTCCTCAACTACTATTTCCACAATAGACATTTCCGATAATTCTGCCATACTATTGGGCATAACGAGAATTTTAATCAACATGGCAATACTGGCAATTATATATAATATATTCATATATTTAGTTTGGTTTCTCCAAGTTTTTGATAGTTTTATCAGTGAATAAAATTTTCAATAGTGAGCAGTTTTTACTTATTAATTATTTCTATGGCTTTGGCATCATTAAGAGAGTTATTCAACGGTTGATAATTGATGACTAAACTATTATTTAATGTCTCATCTTTAATAATATTAAATAATCGCTTAATTCGGATATTGAGTAAATAAGTATCGCCTATATTATTGGTTAATAGATAACCGTGAATTTCTTTATTATTTAAGGCATATTCTAATGATTCTTGATGAGCATGAGGTACTAATTCTAGTCTTAAATTAACTTGATTAATTGCCTCTTTCAACTGCTTAACTATGGTTTGAAAATCAGAATTATCTCCAGTTTTATCTTCATTTTCTAGTATGCCTAAACGCATAACAAAACTCGATCGCACCGCTATAATATATAAAGCAACGCCTAATAAAGTACCCATTAAAGCCTCTGTCAAAGCCACATCCGCCGCCCCTAAAATAATATAACTCAAAACTGCGATCGCCCCTAAAATGCCTCGAATAACTAAGGCTTGATAAGGGTTAACTTGAATCATTAACATCAAAGCAGAAATAGGCAGTAAAGCCACAATAAAATAAATATACAAATTATCCATTTAATTTTTTCCCCTCCTGATTTTTACTGCAATAAGCCAAAACGTAACCTAACATTGTATTCCATAAAGCGAGAGAAATTATTGCCAAAATTAATAGAGGTAACTCACTAGGAATTTTTAAAGCTAAAGCAAAAACAATTAAAATTGAACCCAAAGTGTCCGCCACAGAAAGACTGTGTAACTTATACAAAACTGATCTTTTTTCTAAGATCAGAATAGTTCCCCATAACCAAAAAATTAAGCCTATAGTTAAACAAGAATAAATAATAATATCCATATTTTATTATTAAAATAATAATACAAAAAAAACTAATTAATTAGTGTAAATTAACAATTTATAGTTATATGTTACAGAACTCTCACCAATATTGAACTAAGTTTGATAGCAAATTATCAATCACTATAGCATAAAGAATAGAAAAAAGTCTATAGGCTTGTCAAAATAACTGACGTTACGCAAAGAGTTATAAATCTTTACAAACAAAGATGCAAACACTGGAATACTACATCTAGCCTGTAGTGATCTCAAGTGATAAAAACTAAAAAATCTCAGTTAAATCTAAAATAAAATCAGGCAAAATATCTTCTTCTGATAAATTTTTCAGGTCATTTAAAACTTCTTTTTCCTGCCCTTGACGATATATTTCTACTTCTTTTTTTTCGGGATTAATTAACCACCCTAATTTTACGCCATTATCCATATATTCTACCATTTTCTCCTGAGTATCTTTTAAAGAGTCACTTGGTGAGATTAACTCTAAGACAAAATCAGGTGCGATGGGAGGAAATTTTATCTTTTCTTCTAATGTTAAATTATCCCATCTTTCTTTTTTAATATACGCTACATCAGGCGATCTATTACTACCTTTTGGTAGCTTAAAACAGGTAGAAGAATCAAAAATATATCCTAGTTTTTTTTGACGATTCCAAATTCCAAAATCAATAATTAAGTCCGCATTTTTTTTCCCAGTTTCTCCTCCAGTTGGCGGCATAATAATCAATTCTCCTTTTTGATTCTGTTCCAATTTTAGTTCTGGATTATGGCGACAAAGTTGATAAAATTTTTCATCATCAATTTTAGAAATTACATCCAAGTTAATAGTATAAGCAGTCATTATTTTATTTCTCCGTGCGATCGCATTTTATCTTTGAGTGTAGATTTTACCTCAGTTCGATATAAGAATTGTTGATTTAGGTAGGTTTCAGGGGGGGTTTTTTAAGATTGATTAATCAATCAAGGTGCTGAAAAACAATAAAATCAATAAACATAAGTTTTTTATCAATTCTTTAACCTAACACCTAACACACTTCGGCTACCCTCAGTGCATCCCCTGATACCTGACACCTTTCATCACTTAAGATTTTATGTTGAACTCCGGGGAACTCCTATTCAACAATTTTGAACCTTAATAAAGGACTCATTCTTGCTTTGTTTAAACTGAGAATACCGTCAGAAATAGTGTAGTTATCAATATTTTCTAGGGTACGCAGAAAACTGAGTTCTGTGTCCAGGTTTTCACAAGCCATCATGGTTGATGCCATTTGTTTAAAACTGATCCGATTTCCTTCTTTGA
The DNA here is from genome assembly GCA_964409355.1 of uncultured Cyanobacterium sp. GTDB lineage: Bacteria > Cyanobacteriota > Cyanobacteriia > Cyanobacteriales > Cyanobacteriaceae > PCC-10605. The sequence continues at coordinate 17,374 of CAYPDC010000037.1, read as the reverse complement.
GTTCAAAACCCCCCATAAAATAATTACATCCTGCAAAACCATTAACTCGATTTTCCTCGGCGTTAAACATGATAAAAATGGCTTCTCTTTGATTTTCGCTTTTGGTTACGGGTTTACCCATCATTTCCGTTAATTGCCAACGTTTATCGGTGATTTGATCATCTTTCATGGCTTTGGTGTCGGTTTTACTGAGAATATATTTATCGGCAAGTTCCCCTGAGATACGATCGCCTTTCATGTCTAATTGAATTAAGATATTTTCACCGACAATAAACTGATTTGGTGCTTGTTCAATACCCTCTAAAGTAATACGATTACCCGTTTCATTCCATTTAAAAGTGCCTTTTTTCTCAATAACTTCCTCATCTTTCCCTAAATACTGCACTTGTTTAACAAAAGTTAAATCTTGATTTAAAATGATGGTGGTTTTAATTCCTTCACAATCAGCACAGGGTAAAACACCTTGATATACTCCATTCCAGTCTAAAGCATTTTGACTGGTATCACCCACAGCCGGAGTGATAGATTCGATCGCGCTTCCTTCCGTTTCTGCTGTAGCTCGGTGCAGGAAAAAGTGATTAGCCAAAAATAAGCTCAATAAAGCTACTGGAATAATAGTCAACTTGTGTTTCATGGTTAGAAGTTAAGATTAATTATCTTTCAGAATTATACGGAAATTGACGATATTTCCCTTTCTTATGTTCCTAAACTAGAAGTTTTTAGTGAATTATTAGGGTTGAACATTGTTCAACCCCTACAAAATAACTTAACTTATACTGACATATTTATCGATAGATTAAAATTGCATTGAATAAATAACCAACGGAGATAATTCCAAAGGTAGTCAAACCAATAAAAATTCCCAACAATTTAGGTTTTAAAACTTTGCGTAAAATTACCATTTGTGGCAAAGAAAGAGCAGTTACTGCCATAGTAAAAGATAAAACTGTACCAATAGGCATTCCTTTCGCAAATAATGCCGAAGCGATAGGTAAAACACCAGCAATATTAGTATAAAGAGGCACTCCAAATAACACCGCCACAGGCACTGCAAAAGGATTGTTCTCTCCTATCCATTGGGTGATAAATTCGGTGGGTAAATAACCGTGAATTAATGCTCCAATTCCAATACCAATTACCACATAAAGCCAAACAGATTTAAGGATTTCACTAGATTGAAAATAACCTATTTGAAATCTCTCTTTCCATGTCATTTTTTCATCTTCTATTATTTCTAATTCTGCTATTTCCTCATTATCAGTAGATTGTTTTTTCAATTCCCAAATAAAAGATTCAACCCATTTTTCTAGTTTTAAGTTCCCAATAATATAACCAGCAATAACTGCTAATGTAACCCCAAAAATGATATAAAATAAAGTAACTTTAAAACCAAATAAAGCTAATAATAAAAATACCGCTACTGCGTCCACCATAGGGGCAGAAATGAGGTAAGAAAAAGTGATACCTAAAGGTATTCCAGCTTTAATAAAACCGATAAATAAAGGCACAGCAGAGCATGAACAAAAAGGAGTAATTGCCCCTAGCATTGCCGCTAAAATATTACCACTTAATTTGTGCTGTCCTTCTAAATAAATCCTCACTTTTTCTGGTTCTAAAAAACTTTGAAAAGTGCCGACAACAAAACTAATTACCACTAATAAAGTTAAAACTTTCGGCACGTCATAAAAGAAGAAATGTAAACTACCTCCTAAATGAGAATCTAAAGGTAAACCAAATAATTTGGTAACAATTTGAGTGGATAACCAATCAAAGGGGTAAAATAAATCAAACATAATTTTTAACCTTTTTATGATTAGGTTTGTAGTAAAGGCTTTAGCCTTTGATTAAACTTCAATAAATTAAATTACTACAAACAAGTTTTACTGAGTAGGGGTGTATTCGGTTTGTAATAAAGGCTTTAGCCTTTTATGAGGGTTTAATAAATTAAACTACTACAAACGAGTTTAAAATTAATGGTGGTGGGCATTGCCCACCCTACATTGTTATTTCAGTAGTATTTCAATTTGTTCGGGAGTTAAGACTTTTCCTTTACTGACTACTTTACCGTTAACCGCTAAAGCAGGAGTTGACATAATTCCACGGGTAGCTATTTCAATGCTATCGGTTATGTGATTAATTTCTGCGGTGAGGTTAAGGTTATTAACGGCGGTTTTGGTGTTGGCTTCTAGTTGTTGACATTTTTTACAACCTGTGCCTAATACTTCTATTTTCAGTGTCATGGTTTTTCTCCTTATGATTGAATAAAATAATCTTGGGCAAAGTCTTTCAAGGGGCAATTTTCTCCATGTTGCAATCCTAACTTGTTAAACTCTTCTTGGTATTGCTCTTGTGTCCAATTTTCCTCATTAGCTACGGTTAATAGTGTCATGACTCCCGCTCGTACTCCAGTTGAACAAAATATATATACATACTGAGGGGCTGAGTTAATGGCTTCTTTAATATTGTTGAGGGTATCCATATTAATATTTTGGGGAGATACGGGAATATTGAGATATTTAAAGCCTAAGTCTGTCATGACTTTTTCATCTAGCAAGTTCCCTTCTCCCTCAGTACATAAGTCGATGATGGTATGGTAGCCTTGTTGGTGGATTTCTTTGAGTTTTTCTTGATCTGCGATCGCACCTATGGCAAGATGTTCCCTGATATTTTTTAACATAGAGTAATAGTGTTTTTAATCAATATTTAGGTTAACTATCTTGATGATAAACTCTATACTTGAGTATAAGGTCAAGGGGTATGGAAACATTTTTTGAGCCAAGTCAAGAAGTGTATTAAAAAAATTGTTGTCAAATGTGCCATTTCGTTATAGGATTTGATAGTTAAGAAATATTAAGATTTTTCATATCAAAGATGAAGTGTTATTGTAATATCATTGTGGCGAATCCCTTTAAAGTCAGAATTAACTCTGTGTGTCCACCCTAAAAAGACTTTTCACTTCAGTAAATATAGAGGTGCGATCGCCATAGAAGATTGTCTAAATATTTTAAAATTACAACATTAACACTAATCTCTGAAGTTAATTTTCGGGAAAATTTTACCAGCAAAAACTAAGTCTGATTTATGAACATTACTAACACAATTCATTTTCGCAATCTTCAAGGAGATATTTTCGGGGGGTTGACCGCAGCAGTGGTAGCTTTGCCCATGGCTTTAGCTTTCGGTATTGCATCGGGTGCAGGAGCTTCCGCAGGAATGTGGGGAGCAATTTTAGTGGGCTTCTTTGCCTCTTTATTTGGTGGTACGCCTAGCCTAATTTCTGAGCCAACAGGGCCGATGACGGTTATTGTCACCGCAGTAGTAGCGGAATTGATGGCAAAAGATCCTCAAAACGGTTTAGCCATGGCTTTTACCGTAATTATGATCGCTGGAGTTTTCCAAATTTTATTTGGGGTGTTTAAGTTAGGTAAATATATCACTATGCTACCCTATAACGTGGTTTCTGGCTTTATGACGGGAATTGGGGTAATTCTGATCTTTTTACAAATTGCGCCCTTTTTAGGGCAAGAAACCCCATCGGGTGGTGTAATTGGGGTAATTCAAAGTATTCCAGACTTAATTGCCAATATAAATCCATGGGAATTGGGTTTAGGCATTATCACTTTAATCATTTTATTCGCTTATCCTCGTAAATTAAAGAAATTCTTACCACCTCAATTAACGGCTTTAGTCATTGGTACTCTAATTTCTCTCTTATTTTTGGGCAGTATGAATATTCGCACGATCGCCACTATTGGAGAAATTACTCCCGGTTTACCTCATTTACAAATACCTTATTTTTCCCTAGAAAATTTACGTTTAATGTTCGTTAATGGTTTGGTATTGGGGATGGTAGGATGTATTGATTGTTTATTAACCTGTTTAGTTTGTGATAGTTTAACTCGCAGTGAGCATAACTCTAATAAAGAATTAATCGGTCAAGGAATTGCTAATATTATTACTGGTTTATGTGGTGGAGTAGCCGGTTCTGGTGCAACTACTGCTAGTGTGGTAAGTATTCAAGCAGGAGGAAGAACTGCTTTAGCAGGAATTTGTAGGGCTTTAGTGTTGTTAATTATTGTGCTTTGGGCCGCCCCTTTAACTTCAGGGATTCCTTTGGCTGTCTTAGCAGGAATTGTGCTTAAGGTGGGAATTAATATTATTGATTGGAGTTTCTTACAAAGGGTTCACAAAATCTCTTGGAAAGCCACAGGAATTGTTTATACGGTGGTGATTTTAACGGTATTTGTTGACTTGATGATTGCGGTAGCCGTGGGGATATTTATTGCGAATATTCTCACTATTGATCACTTAGCTGAGTTACAATCTAAATCTGTTAAAGCCATTACGGATGATGATGATCAAATTGTTTTAAATCCAGAAGAAAAAGCAATTTTAGATCAAGCTAAAGGTCGTTTATTGTTATTCCATTTAAGTGGTCCGATGATTTTTGGGGTGGCAAAAGCCATCGCTAGGGAACATAGTGCGATCGAAAATTATGACGTTTTATTAGTGGATTTAACGGAAGTACCAAGAATGGGAGTAACATCTTCCCTAGCCATCGAAAATGCCATTAAAGAAGCTCTGGATATGGGAAGAAAAGTTATAGTAATAGGTGCAACGGGTAAAGTCAAACAACGTTTAGAAAAGTTAGGTATTGCTGGTTTAATTCCTGAAGACTATTGGATGGGCGATCGTCTAAATGCTCTCCAAGAAGGTTTAAGAATTATCAAAGAAAAACAATATTTTATTGAACCAGTTAAATCTTAATTTATTATTCTAAATTAGATTTTATTAACTTGATTATTAAGGGGGATATTTTGAATTTAACTACTTTTAAAAGAGAGTGGTTTTTTAACACCAAACAAGACATTTTAGCTGGGGCTGTAGTAGGTTTAGCCCTCATTCCAGAGGCGATCGCATTTTCCATTATTGCCGGAGTTGATCCCCAAGTTGGCTTATATGCTTCTTTTATTATTGCTGTAGTTACGGCTTTTTTAGGGGGGCGATCGGGTTCAATTTCCGCCGCTACAGGGGCAATGGCTTTATTAATGGTAGATTTAGTAAAAAATCACGGTTTAGAATACCTTTTAGTTGCCACCATTTTAACGGGAATTATACAAATTATTTTCGGCTTTTTAAAACTAGCCCGTCAAATGCGTTTTGTTCCTCGTGCCGTGATGGTAGGCTATATAAATGCTTTAGCAGTGTTAATTTTTTTGGCACAATTACCCCAATTAGATCCCACTAAAATTAATCAATATTGGTTAGTTTATTTAATTACGGGTTTATCCTTAGCAATTATCTATATTTTACCCCGTTTTACTAAAGTAATTCCCTCTCCTTTAGTGGCATTATTTTTTATAACAAATGCTACTATTTTTCTCAAATTAGACATCCCAAAAGTAGGAGATATGGGGCAATTACCTGCTAGTTTACCCATATTTTTATTACCGAAAGTTCCCCTTAATTTGGAAACCTTAAAAATAGTTTTCCCCTACGCTTTTACTTTAGCTATTGTTGGACTTTTAGCCTCATTTTTAACCGCTTCTCTAGTGGACGAATTAACTGATACTCCTAGCAACAAAAATCAAGAAGCAAAAGGGCAAGGCATTGCTAATCTTATTACTGGATTTTTTGGGGGAATGGCTGGTTGTGGGATGATTGGACAATCTGTCATTAATGTGCAGTCTGGAGGTAGGGGCAGACTTTCTACTTTTAGTTCAGGTGTCTTTCTTTTAATTGCAATTTTAGGCTTAAAAGATTGGGTAAAACAAATGCCTATGGCAACCTTAGTTGCTGTTATGATTATGGTGTCGATCGGTACATTTCGTTGGTCATCTTTTAAAGATTTTAAACGTATTCCCCAGAGTGAAAATATCGTCATGTTGACGACGATGATCATTATAATTATTACTCGTAATTTTGCCGTGGGAGTCGGTTTAGGAATTATTATGAGTACGGTATTTTTTACCCGTAAAATTGCTCAATTAGTATTTGTTGATAAAGTTTTAAAAGATAATGGAAATCATCGCATTTATAGCGTATCAGGACAAATTTTCTTTGTGTCTAAAGAGGAGTTTTTAGAAGCATTTGATTTTGAAGAAATGGTGGATAAAGTTACCATTGATTTAACCTATGCTCATCTTTGGGATCAAGGTGCTGTGGCTACGGTAGATCAAATTATACTTAAGTTTAAACGTAGTGGTGTTGATGTGGAATTAATCGGTTTAAATGAAGCTAGTCAAACTTTATTTGAGCGTTTAGCTGTTAATAAATATTAAAAAATTTTAGTTAATTTATATTATATGAAAAATATTTTACTTTGTACCGATGGCTCAATGTTTGCTAATGTTACCTATCAGTATGGTATTTGGTTAGCAAAGGGTTTAAATGCTCAAATTAATGTGTTATCGGTGACAGATATTCGCTCTCAACAGGTAGCATCTACGGGCAATTTAAGCGGTAGTATTGGTTTAGGTGCTTCGGAAGATTTACTCAATCAATTAGTAAATTTAGAACATGAAAAAGCAAAACTTAATCATCAAAAAGCGAAATTAATTTTAAATCATGCTCAAGAAACTTTACAAAGTGGAGGAATTTCGGATCTTAAATTAATTCATAAAACTGGTTTTTTATTAGATTTTGTGGCACAATTTGAGCCAGAATCTGATTTAATTTTACTAGGAAAAAGGGGTGAAAATGCAGATTTTGCCTCTGAGCATTTGGGAGCAAATTTAGATCGTATTGTCAGAAGTAGTCATAAACCTTGTTTTGTGACTCCCAGAGAATTTAAACCCATTGAAAAGGTTATTTTTGCTTATGATGCTAGTGCGACGGGGAAAAAAATGATTAAATTTTTACAGGATTTTCCCTTAATTAAGGGTTTAGAATTACAGATTATTAAAATGAGAAGAAATGATATAGCTTTAACTCAAGCAAACCTCAGAGAAGCACAGGAAAAATTAGCGGATTTTAACCCCACTACTCATCTTTTAGAAGGGCATCCCGAAAAGGCAATTTGTGATTTTGTGAGAGATGAAAACTGTTTATTAATTATGGGTGCGTATGGGCATAATCGTATTCGACATTTAGTCATAGGTAGCACTACGGCACAAGTTTTAAGAAAAAGTCGTGTACCAGTTTTGCTATTACGTTAATTCTCAATTTTATAAATAAAAAGAAAAATATTTCTTCCCCAGATGATTAAGGATTTATTTGCAGACACACCCTAAATATGTCAAAATTTTGAGTAGATTTTATTAACTCTTAAACGTAAATAAGGATTACTCATCCAAAGGTTATAGAGATAGACAAATAAAATAACTAAAAAACAAATAAAACCTAAAGTATTATAGGTATTAATAATCTGTTCAATCTCCCAACCGTGTTGATTTCTTAAAATGTTTAAATCCCCTCCTGAATCTCCCCTTCCACTCCAAAAAGTTCCCCAGGGAATTTGATCTTTTCCTGCTTTAATTTTTTGCCATCTAGTCCAACTTCCCCAAAAGGTAATCATTCCCCAAAGAAGAAAAACATAGCGCCAAAATTCCCAATAAAAACTCTTTGGTAAATGCCAATAAAAACTAATAATAAAAAGGGTACTTAAATAAAATTCGCCTCCTATTCCAGCAAAAGCTAATAACATTCCATAAGTTGAGCGAGAGATATTCCAAGTTAAAATGAACTGTAAAATAATTAAGAAAATCAAGAATATAATCACATATTTTTTATCTTCCTTCCAAGCACTATAAATCGTTAATAATAGTAAAAATAAGATGCCAAAATAAACAAATAAAGAATGTTCAAAAGAAACAATAGTTGCCGCAAATGTCACCATTGCTCGATAACCAGAAAACCAGGCTAAAGTTGCGTGTCCTAATTCATGTACCCAAACACTAATAAACCACACTAAAGGATCTAAAAAATTGACAGCCAAGGCGATCAAAAATGCCATAGGAAAACCATAAGTATTAGTCTTAATTTCTGCCTCTACGAGGAAAATATCCTGATTATAATTAGCCAATTTATCGATACTTAGATGAGGTAATATTTTAAATTCTGTTTGCCAAATGACGTGATTTTTATTGCCAAAATTAGTAACAACGATCTTCTTTTCTTCTTTGATTAATGGGATTAAATAATCGTAAATTAGCTTACTTATTTGTTTTTTTTGTGCTACGGTCAAATATTTAAGTTTTACCGACAAGTAATCGGGATAAGATTCAACTTTTGTCCTTACTCCTAAATACTGTAATTGCTTATTTAAAGTCTTAGTGAGGTAAATATCAAATTGTCTTGTTTCTTTGTTTTCCTTTTTTTTATCCTCATTTTGCTTAAAGATCGTCAATTGTAAATATGCCTGACGAATATTAACCAATTCTTCTTTCGCCCCAGATTTTAACTTTTCCGCCACTACCGAATAATAATGTTCCTCTATTTCTACTAGACTAGCATCATTATTTATATCAAGTATTTCGTAGCATTTTTCAAGGGTTAAATTATCCATAATTAAGTTAGATAGGAGGTTAAAAATAATTGAAATTTTATTTCTTTTTTTATCCCCTAATAATATCTAATATTTATAGTAAGTTAATTACATAGTTTTTCCTTTTTGACGGTTTCATTGGCACGAAAACCAACTAAAACCACTTGATTATCCTTCACAAACAATGGTCTTTTCAATAGCATAGCATCTTCGGCAAAAGCCTTAATCCAATGTACATCTGTCCAAGAGTTTTTTTTCTCCCCTAATGCCCGATAAGACATTCCTGATGTGTTACGCATAGACTTTACCCCTAAAACTTCCGCCCATTTTCGGATCATTTCTTAACTGGGGGGATTTTCTTTGGTGTTGATAAATTCATAACTAACACCATTATACTCTAACCATTGCATCGCTTTTTTACAAGTGCCACAGTTAGGAATGCCATATACAAAAAGAGTCATAATAATTACTGTTCTTATTAGTAAATTATATCTAAATAAAATAATTAGGGGTTGCTGGTGTTACAATATAGTTGTGATGTGCTGTCTGAGTTTTAATATTTGATAATATATATTATTTCTTGGGGGATTGTGATGTTTAACAAGTCATGTCGTCAACGGATTTATATTCTATTATCATTGCTCATTAATCTAGGATCAAATAAAGTAGCTTTATCAGGCTCACGTTTAAACCATGATGCAGTTTTCTTACACACTTCCACTAAGAATAACATAACTGGTACTTCGATTAATACTCCTACTACTGTCGCTAATGCCGCACCTGAGTTTAAGCCAAATAACATCACTGCAGTGGCGATCGCAACTTCAAAGTGATTACTAGCACCAATTAACGCTGTTGGTGCCGCATCTTCATAGACTAAATCCAGTTTAAGGGCAATAACGTAGGTAATGAAAAAGATAAAATTGGTTTGCACTAATAAGGGAATGGCAATCAGGAAGATATGAAAGGGATTATTGACAATTAATTCCCCCTTGAAGGCAAATAGAAGAATGAGAGTCGCTAACAAAGCGGTGATAGAAATAGGAGTGAGATAGCCAAGAAAACGAGTTTCAAACCACTGTCTGCCTTTATATTTAAAAATCCAGTAACGACTTAGTAAGGCACTCACCAATGGTAAACCAACATAAATAACTACGGATAAAACAATAGTTTGCCAAGGTACAATTAAATCATTAGCCGATAATAACCATTTGCCCAATGGGGCGTAAAGCAATAACATGGTTAAAGAGTTAACAGCAACCATCACTAAAGTATGAGCCTGATTGGCGTATGAAAGATAACCCCACATTAACACCATTGCTGTACATGGAGCGATACCCAAAAGAATGCAGCCGGCGATGTAAGAGTTACCCAGAGTAACTTCTACTCCTCTGATTATCTCTGTTTCCCGTAACCACCCTGCAAATAACCAACCGAGAAAAAATTGAGCAAATATCACCATAGAAAAGGGTTTAATTAACCAGTTGACGACTAGGGTTAACACTACTGGCTTAGGTGTTTTCACTGCTTCCATGGCTTGGGAAAAGTCGATTTTCACCATAATGGGATACATCATGAAAAATAGACATATCGCAATGGGGATAGAAACATTATAAACGCTGAGGCGATCGAGGTTTTGTGCCAAGGTTGGGAATATTCTACCGAAAGCAATGCCTAAACCGATACAAATTATTATCCAGAGGGTGAGATACTTTTCAAAAACACTTAAATTTCCCCCGGCTTTCACCGCACACTTATTCAATGATTGCTCCATAATTACTAATCAAACTTTTTTAATTTGTTATTCATAGCAACCTTTAAATTTGTTTGTATATTTGTTCAATCTCTCATGATCATTCTGAACAAAAGTAAAGAAATTAAAACCATCCTAAACAATTTATTGGTTACTATCTCTATTTATTACTTATAAACTATTCTAGCTCATTATTCAACAATTAAACTTGATTTGAGATTTTGAACGCTTGTGGACAGTATCAAGCCGACTTGACTGGTAGAAGCAAGAAGTAAACGCTATAGTGAGTAACTATAGGTAAGTTTTAAATAACAGAAAAACTAAGGAGATGCAACCCATTTTAGAATTTTTGCACAGATCAAAATGGGGTAGTCTTGTCTTTTTTAGATCTTTTCAACGGAGGAAGGCAAACAATGTCAGATAAAAAGAAAGACACTCCATCTTTTTTCCCTAAAATCCTTCGCCGTTTTTAGAAAACTCCATCTTCATTATTTAAATATTGTTCTTCATTAAGACGATATAACTGGTATATAACTTCTTCTAACGTGAAATCGATCGTTGGTTTTTGTTGTAAAATTTGAGTGGTATTCGTTGTATTCCGTCTAACCTGTCAATAAAATATGATTATTGCTTGTTATTAGACATCTCCACAAATTATTTTTCCGAAGGCTCGTAGTAAGGGCTTTAGCCCTTAAAATGCCTATTGTTGGAGAAGTCTATTATATAAAATAGTTGGGAAGATGCGATCGCACCCTTTCCCGTCAATTAATATTTTACCCAAATAACTCATTTTTGCTCTTTTATTTTGATCTTGAATTAAATCTAAAATTGCATTTTAATCATAAGGAAAAAGTAGAGCAAAACTCTACTCTTGGGAAAGAGTCGCAAGGGAAACCCTTAATGGCTACTCTTATCTGAATTAAGAATTACTCTAAATTAAGAATTACTCTAAGCTAAACAAGCCGCTAAATCAGCTTCTGGAGTAGTTATCGGTTGTAAATTATATTTTTCCGATAACAGTTTTAACACATTTGTTGAGAAGAAAGCAGGTAAAGTAGGACCTAAACGAATATCTTTAATGCCCAAATACAGTAAAGTTAGTAAAATAGCGACGGCTTTTTGTTCATACCAAGATAAAATCATTGATAAAGGAATTTCATTAACTCCCACTTCAAAAGCATTTGCAAGCGCGATCGCAATTTGAATGGCAGAATAAGCATCATTACATTGTCCCACATCTAATAAACGAGGAATGCCCTCAATATCACCCATTTTCTGGTCAAAAAAGCGGAATTTACCACAAGCAAGGGTTAAAACGACACAATCTTGGGGTACTTGTTCCACAAAATCAACATAGTAATTGCGTTCTGGTTTAGCACCATCGCAACCACCAACGAGGAAGAAATGACGAATTTTACCTGCTTTTATGGCATCAACAATCTTGTCAGCGACACTTAAAACGGCATTACGAGCAAAACCTGTCATTACATCCCGATATTCTGATTCTTCAGTAAATCCGGGTAATTCTTGGGCTTTTTGGATAACAGGAGTAAAGTCAACACTACCATCGGTTTGATGCTCAAGGTGATTTAAACCAGTATAGCCCACAGGACCAACTGTAAACAGTTTAAAATCATAATTATCATGGGGAGGCATTAAACAGTTAGTAGTAACAACGATCGCACCGGGGAATCTCGCAAATTCTTTAGTTTGATTTTGCCAAGCAGTGCCATAATGTCCATAAAAATGGGGATAATTTTCTTTAAGTTTAGGATAACCATGAGCAGGTAATAACTCACCGTGAGTATAAACAGTAATATTTTGCCCTGCCGATTGTTTTAAGATAGCATCTAAATGCTTAAGATCATGTCCAGACACTAAAATGGCTTTACCAATTTTATGATTTAAGGGTACATTAGTGGGTACAGGATGACCATAAGTTTTAGTATGTCCTGCATCAATTAATTCCATGGTTCTGAGGTTAAATTTACCAATTTCGAGAGTTAAATTAACCCAATCATCTAAACTTAAATCGGTGCGATCGATGGTAGCTAAAACTTGTTGAGTAAATTTATAAACTTCTTCGTGGCAAACATTGACTCACAAGTAAACCTGTCTATTTCTCTTGTATTAATACCTAATTCTTTAGCTTTTAAGACTACGGGAGCAAGACCTCGTAAACAATAAATTAATAAATCTTGTACTGCATTTACTTGAGGACTTTTACCACAAGCACCATATTGATGACAACCATTTCCACTAGCTGTTTGTTCACATTGTTCGCAAAACATAATTAAATTTCCTTTTGATAATTTGTATTACAATTAAGTTTGTAGTTACCCCTTTAGGGGTTTCAAACGTTTTTGATATAAGGGCTAAAGCCATCACTACGAACCTTTACGTTTAATTAAGTGGTACTACTTAATTTTTAACTGGTTTATGATGTTCAGAAAGAGTTAAGACAAAAGCTAAATTTTCTTGTGCTTCTAAAGCATGGGGAGCATTAGCAGGAATCAAGATTAAAACACCTGTTTTTAAAGTTATTTTTTCCCCATTTAACGTGAAAATTCCTTGCCCTTCAATGACGGAAACTAAAGCGTTTCTGGTTGATGTATGTTCCTCAATTTCTGTGCCTTTGGCTAAAGAAAAAAGAGTATATTGACAGTTTTCATCTTTAAATAAAATTCGACTCAAAATACCTTTTTCTGGATATTGAATAATATCAGGTAAAAATGTGGTTAAACAGTTATTATTTTCTGTTAAAATGCTGGTCATAAAATTACTCCACTGTACTAACAAAAACGATATAACCTAAATCATTTTGATGGTTTTGAAAACTTTGGCGCATTTGTAAAACTCTTTGACGCAAAGGAGTATTTGTTAAAACATTCCACCAAATTTTTAAAGTATTAAAAAGCCCTTCATCTCGGATCATTTGCCATAAATTTAACAAACCCATTTCATCAGTTTTATATTGCTTAATCTTTAAACCTGCACCTTGACAAAATGACTGCCATTCTTCCAAGGTTAGGGGTTGAGAATTAACTTTTATACTTTGAGATAGGGTTTTATAAACTGTTTCTTTATCCCCTTTAAGTAACATTTCATGGGATAAAAATTGCCCCGTTGGTTTAAGATGATTGTGAATAGCCTTTAAAATTTTGGCTTTTCCAGCAGGAGACTGCATGGTAATAATAGCTTCAGCTAAGACATAATCAAATTTTTCGCTGATTTTCTCCAAATGAAAAATATCGTCTTCAATAATGATGATTTTATCTTCTAAACCAGCTTTTTTGATGTTTTCCCTTGCTTTTGCCACACTTTCAGGGTTTTTTTCTATGCCGACTACTCGCACATCAAAGCGTTTAACGAGGGCGATCGCACTTTCTCCAAAACTAGAGGCTAATTCTAAGACGGTTTCTCTTGGTTGAAAATTAGCCCAAGTAAACAGTTTTTCTGTGGCTTTTCTACCGCCGGGGCGTAAGATTTTTTTTCCTGCGGTTGCGAGAATTTGATGACCCGGTGCAGTGGCAAAATTTAGGGTTGTTGTCATAAAATCTTATCCTGAACTCGATATTCTTACTTTGACATCAAATTTTAATCTTGTCTGTGAGGTAGCTCATATTTAATGATAAAGTTTTGTTAAGGGTATAATTAAGGCTCAAAATTATGTTAAATAGATGATTCTTAAAGGTTGTGCTTCTTTATCTCAATTAGAAAAAATATCCATTTTTCAAGATTTAGATTCTTCTCAAATTCAAAGTCTTTTACCTTATAGTTATGTTCGAGAGTATTCGCCTAATGAGATAGTTATGCACGAGGGCGATCGCATCCCTGAGCAACTACATTGTTTAATCACAGGTTTACTGGAAATCAAAAAAACTTCTGTCAATGGAAAAGAAACCGTAATGCGCTTAATTCCTGCGGGGGAACTTTTTGCCGCCCCTGCTATTTTCGGCAATGGAATTGCCCCTGCTACTATTGTATCTCAAATTCCCTCTCAAGTGTTAACTATTGAGCGAAATGCCCTATTAAATGCCATTGCTCAAACCCCAGAAATTAGCCTCAGAATTTTGCAAGTATTTAATCAAAGATTACAACAACTTCATAATACCGTCCATGGTTTAATTTCAGAACGTGCGATCGTGCGTTTAGTTAAACTCATTGAATATTATGGAGAGCGTGACGGAATTCAAAAAGTTACAGAAGGAGAATTATTAAATATTAAATTACCTTATTATCAACTGGCTCGGAGTATTGGTATTACTTATGAGGAATGTGTGCGGATTTTTAAGGGATTAAAGGAAATTGTCATTTATCGCCGAGGAGGTAAAATTATTGTTCGAGATTGGCAGAAATTAAGGACTTTTATCATCTTCTGATGGTGGGTAGTGCATCAAAATGCCAATGGAGTCATATTGCTTGATTAGCGTTAGAAATCAACATTGATTTTCAATTAAGAAAAGTTACAATAAACATCGACCTAATTTATTTTTCGTTGGCTCGTAGGGGCATAATATATTATGCCCGTAATGGCTTGGTTCCCTTAAAATGCCTATTATTGGAGAAGTCTAATCATAATTATATTATTGAGAAAAAACTATGAATACCACAATTACGATTAATTTTACTTCCGAAGGAAAATTAGAACTTCCACCCGAAATTTCTCAGATTTTTTCTGAAGGTGAGCAATATTTAGTAGATATAAATTCTGATACGATTTCTTTTAAAAAAGTCCATAAATTAACGTGGAATGAGTTAAAGAAAAAAAGAGCAGAAACAACCCAAAAAATTGAGGAAATGACGACAGAGGAAATTTGTGAAATTGTCAGAGAAGTCCGTAGGGAGATGAAAAAATGAAAGTGGTTTTAGATACAAATATTTGGGTATCTGCTATTATTTGGGGCGGTATTCCCGAAAAAATTACTGATTTACAACAAAATAAATTAATAACTATTGCTATGTCAGAAGAATTGTTAAGGGAATTGGAAAATACCTTTAATAAAAAAAAGATAAAACCAAAATTAAAAGCTCTAAATTTAGAGTTATATTCTGTTATTAATCTTGTGCGTGAATCAGTAATTTTATATCCTATTACTGAGCTTAATGTTCCCGAACTTCGTGATCCAGATGATAACATAATTTTAGCAACTGCGATCGCGCCGCACCACTTTGTGATCGCATTTAATGCAGATGTAATTGTCACAGGAGATCAAGATTTACTCACATTAATTGAATATCAAAAAATTCCTATTATGACGGCTAAAAGTTTTTTGAATCAATGGGAAAATTAGTTTATATTTAATTGTTTCGATCGAACTTTCAACACATTTTATTTAATTATCTATATTCTCCATTTCCTTAATTATTTTCATCGTCTCTACACTAACAGTTGTTACTCTCATTAACAAATCAATTACCTTCTCTTTATAGTCAGCAAAATGATAATTATTAAACCTTTCTACAATAGTTTTATCCTTTGGTTTTTTCTCCTTATATTGATCTAAAATCCACTCTAAAGCACTACGATTTCCTAGTTTATATTCCCATGCCATAGGAGGAATTTCTGTTAAAATCGTTACATCATCAATAATAATTTGATGTTTAATCTTATCCACTTTTAACTTAACTTTAGGCATCTTATTCCCCCCCTTATTAAGGGGGGTTAGGGGGGATCTTTCCTCATTATTATTAAGAACAATTTTGGGGGATTTCTTTACATCAATTCTCTTTAAATTATAAGGCTCTATTTCCTCGTAATTAAGGTGTAAATTCATCAACTTTTTACCCCAATTTACCCATTGATAAAAATTATCATAAAAAGGTATTCTTGGCAACTCTCTCTTTAAATTTAACTCATACTTTTCTCTATATTTCGGGTTATGTAAAACCCCATAAACATAATAAAAAATATCTTCTTTGGTGATAGGATTTGCCCTTACATTTTGTGCTTTTTCCACAGGAGAATTAACCCTCACCCCCAACCCGTCTTCCACAGGAGAGGGGAGTAAGTTTTCTATTATGATATTTAGGGTGTTTTCTAAGTTATTAAGAATATCCTCATTTTTAATTCTTAATACTTTTAAGCCATTATTCTTTAACCATTCATCTCTATTTTTATCTTTCTTATTTTGCTCTAATTCTTCATGAATTTTCCCATCAATTTCTATTACTAATTTTGCTGAATGACAATAAAAATCGACAATAAATGAAGCAATATTATGTTGACGGCGAAACTTAAAATCTAATAATCGATTTCCTCTTAAACATTCCCATAAAATTTTTTCTGTCGGTGTTTGTTTTTTGCGTAACTCTTTTGCTTTTTCCAACAACTCTCGTGGAATTTGACGATTTACTCCGACAATACTTGATAAATCTTTTCCCGAAGGGAAATTAACCCTCACCCCTAACCCCTCTCCCAGTGAGAGAGGGGAATCGGAAGAAGATATGATGCTTTCTTCTCCCCCCTCACCTATGGTGGAAGAAGCCAATATTGTTGTAATGCTTTCTTCTCCCCCCTCGCCTATGGTAGAGGATAATAAGGTTACGGTAGTTTCTTCTCCCCCCTCGCCTGTGGGAGAGGGGGGTTGGGGGGGTGAGGGTTGATAATATTCCCTGAATTTTTCTAACGCCCAATCGGTGATATTTTCTTCTCTTTTTCCCTCTTTATCATAAGTATATAATGGCAAACATTGAGTAGCTGAACCTCCACCCACAAAAGAAACATTTACGATATAATTACTTGCTAAAAGCATAAATGGCTTTTCCGAAGCAATCCCAGAAAATGCAATAAATTTATTCTCAATATCCTCTTTATCATAAATATTAAACCATTGATAAGTCATGCCGTTAAAATGCTTATCAAAATATAAATATTGTTCAGTAAATGGATGATATAAACTTAATAAAATTTGGTCATTATTAAACTCTTTTTCAATTTTTCTTTCTAAATATTTAGTTAATTCTCTATCCCATTTAACCTTATTTTTATCTATAAAATTATTATCCTTTAAACTCTGTTGATAAATGTCAATTAAAAACCTTACTTTTTTCTCTAAATTTTCTTTATTAAAATCATATACCCATTCATCTCTTTGAGTTGCTATACCCCTTGAAAATAACTTAAAAATTGCTTC
>CAYPDC010000036.1:0-32810 GCA_964409355.1 uncultured Cyanobacterium sp. | reverse complement strand
GGGAAGGGGTGATGAGGGGAAGGGGTGATGAGGGGAAGGGGTGATGAGGGGAAGGAGTTAGGAATTAGGAATATTTAGTTCGTAGTTCGTAGGGGCATAATATATTATGCCCTAGTTCATAGTTTCTGTTTAACTAATTCAGCTTTCACTAATTTTATCTCATCATAACTATAATCATCACCTAAATATTCTTTAATCGGTTTCAACAAATTACCCCCAATCTTAATAAAAGCCTCTTTAATTTTTTCCTGTTTCTCTAGGGTGACAAAATCATCAATTTTTACCGGTTGATTTAATTCAATTAGTTCGCAAAAATGATTAATAATAGTTGATTCTGTTAAACCCCTTTTTTCTGCTATTTGTGCTATAGTTAAACCCTGTTGATAAAATTGCAAAGTTTTCAGATGAGTAGGAGAAGGTAAAGCAGTAGTTAATGGTTGCTCATGATTAAAAGTAATAATTTCTCTGAGAAAATCATTCCCATATTTGTTTAATTTATATTCAGTTATCCCCGATATTTTGCCTAAACTTTCTAAAGATATAGGTTGTAATTGTGCCATGATTTTTAAGGTAGAATCGCCGAAAATGACATAAGGAGCAATATTTTCTTGATCCGCTAATTGTTTTCTCAATTTTTTTAGTCTTGATAATAATATCTCTATTTCTAACTGTTTCGGACTATTTACCCCTAATAATTCATCATTTTGCTCATTGATTAACGTTATTTTAACTTCTCTTTTTTTTCTTAAAATTTGCCAACTGTCATTATTTAATGAGAGAATATTATAACCATCATTACTTTGCTTAACTAAACCTTGATAAACTAAAGATCTTCCTAAATATTGCCATTCTTTTGTGGTATGATCTTTCCCAATTCCATAAGTGGACAATAAATGATGTCCATACTGATAAACTTTCTTATTACTTGAACCTCTTAAAACATCGATAATATGCTTCATGCCGAACTTTTCTCCCGTTCGAGCTACACAAGATAAAAACTTTTGTGCTTCAATAGTCCAATCTACGAATTCTTTGGGATTTAAGCAGTTATCACAACCATTACAATTACCTTTAAATTTTTCGCCAAAATAACCTAATTGAATGATTCTACGACAATAATTTGTCTCTGCATATTCTTGTACTTTTTTTAGTTGTTCTCTTGCTTGTTTTTGCTCATTAATACTTTCTTTTTGCTTAATAAAATAGTTAATTTTATACTCGTCACTGGGATTATATAATAAAATACATTTGGCTAGTTCCCCATCTCGCCCCGCCCTTCCTGACTCCTGATAGTAACTTTCAATATTGCGAGGTAAATCATGATGAATAACAAACCGCACATCTGGCTTATTAATACCCATACCAAAGGCAACGGTAGCCACCATGATGCGCGCATCGTCTCGAATAAAACAATCTTGATGGTGCGATCGCATCTCATCTGTTAAACCACCGTGATAGGGTAAAGCAGAAATGCCATCTTGTCGCAGTCTATAAGCTAAATCTTCCGTTGTTTTACGAGCCAAACAATAAATAATACCAGAACCATCTAAAGAGTTAACTAACTGCAAAATCTGGGGATAATTGCGTTTTTGACGGGGCTGCACCTCATAATAAAGATTAGGGCGATTAAAGCTAAAACGTCTGAGAATAGGAGTTTTTAACCGTAATTGTTGAATAATATCCTGTTGCACTCTGGGCGTAGCCGTCGCCGTTAAAGCCATGATGGGTATATCGGGAAAACGATGGCGTAACTGCCTTAATTGACGATATTCTTGGCGAAAATCATGCCCCCATTCCGAGATACAATGAGCTTCATCAATAGCAAAAGATGCGATCGCCCTTGTATTAGCAATAGTATTTAATAATAATTGAAACTTATCACTAACCAACCTTTCAGGGGCAAGATAGAGTAATTTGATTTTACCAGAGAGAATTTGTTGCTCACGATACTTAATTTCTTGAAAATCTAGGGTACTATTAAGAAAAGTTGCACCAATACCATTATCTTGTAAAGCGGTAACTTGATCGAGCATCAGGGAAATGAGAGGGGAGATAACAATTGTCACCCCTTGTTTGAGTAAAGCAGGAAGTTGAAAACAGAGAGACTTACCTCCCCCCGTCGGCATAATTATCAACAAATCCCGATTATTAAGGGCATGAGTAATAATTTCTTCTTGTCCTTCCCTAAAACTATCATAACCGAAGTATTTTTTTAAAGATTGATGCAAGAATGACATTATTTGGAAAATGAAGAATTTAGAATTAATCTGAATTAAGATAATTTAACCGCAGTGCCAGTAGCTGTAACTAATAACAACACGCCTTGTTGATCAACATTAATTGTACCAGTATCAACTTTAATGGCAACAATAGCATCGGCATTAAGGTTTTTTGCACGTTGTTTCAATTCTTCAATGGCTTCTAATTGGGCTTTTTCAAACACTTTTTCATAACTACCAGTGCGTCCTCCAAGCATATCACGAATTCCCGCAAAGAAGTCCCTTAAAGCATTTGTACCATAGATAACTTCTGCCGTCACAACTCCCAAATAACTAGAGATTTCCTGATTTTGAATACTATCAGTAGTGGTAACTATCATAAAACTAGCAAGAAAATATGATTAAATTTCAGATGTCAAATAAGATAAGATTATTATATAGCAATCCTAAATCTTATGTGAGAAATAATAGCGTGATAAGAAACATCTCTTAAAACCAAGGATTAGACTAAACACTTTGATTTATGAGTATTTCACCTGATACCTGACACCTACCTTCATGATAATCTCACAACTCAAATAGGATCGCTATATTATAATAACAATAGCAATCAAAATCCTCCATCCATCGAAATCTTAACTAATAAGAAAAAATAACTTTCCATGATTGACATTAATCAACTATTTTCTACCGTTAAACCTGATTTATTAATCCCCCCAATTCTTGCCAAAATTAAAAAAGAGTTAAAGGTTGATCAAGTATTTATTAATCAGCTAAATACTAGTGGGGAGTTAGAAAAAATTATTAATATACGGGAAACCATTATTAAAAAAAAAGATTCTTTTGAGCATAGTTTATATGAGATTAGTTCGGCTCTAATCAAACAAATAAATAAAAATAAAAAACCTTATTTTAGCCATGATAATAATGGCTTAGATGAAGATACTTTTACCATAGAAAGAGCGGAATTAGTTTTTCCTATTATGATCAAAACCCCTGAAATTATTTTCCTCAATGATAATTTTAATCTCTGGGGAGTTTTATCGATATATGATTATAACCATCAACGTAAATGGCAAGAACAAGAAATCAAAAAAGTTCAAGAAATAGTTAATTATTTAACATTAATCGTCGAAAGAAATATTATATTTGATAAATTAGAAGAGAAAGAAGAACAATTTCAATCTTATTATTTATTAGATGATGATACAGGATTAGCGAACTACGATGCTTTTATTGATTGTTTAGATTATGAATGGAGAAGATTAGCAAGGGAAAAACAACCTCTTTCATTAATTTTACTAAGGTTAAAATTTGGCGATAAAATAAATCAGAGAATGTTAGGCAAAATAGGTTATTTTATTCAAGAAGAAATTAAACGTCCGGCGGACTTAGCGGCTTATTTTGGAAATAATAAAATCATAGTTATGCTGCCTAATACTAATGAAAATGGTGCCGAGTCGGTAAAACAAAATATTTTTAAAGCCTTAGCTAAAATCACCAATGCCCCTCAAACTTTTGAATGTATTGCACAACTTATTACTTCTATTCCGACTCACAATCAAGATTATCACACTATTCTAAAAAAACTAGAAAACTCTTTGGAGTGAGATCTTCATATAGCAATCAGGAATTATTTGTGAGAAATCATAACCGCATAAAAACAAGCTCTACTGTACCTGAGTTCGACATAAAATCTTAAGTGATGAAAGGTGTCAGGTATCAGGCGATGCACTGAGGGTAGCCGAAGTGTGTTAGGTGTTAGGTTAAAGAATTGATAAAAAACTTATGTTTATTGATTTTATTGTTTTTCACCATCTTGATTGATTAATCAATCTTTAAAAAACCCACCTGAAACCTGCAACCTACCTAAATCAACAATTCTTATATCGAATTGAGGTTACTGTTGATAATACTATTTGCCGTGTCCAAAGCGAGTTATAATGAAATTGGTTGGTGTCCCCGTCCAACAGTAAAGGCAGACTTATGTGATCTGTGGACTTCTGAGAATGGGCAACAAGGAACAGACAATGATAAATAGCTCAAACGGCAAATTATGAGTAATTTTAGTTCTCAAGAAAAGGATTTATCAGAGAATATGAGAACCCCCCCTTGGGGTACAGTGACATTATTAGAAAAGGGTGACAATTACCGCATTAACAGAATTATGGTTAAACCGGGTCATCATATTAGCACTCAATTGCATTATCACCGTAGTGAACACTGGGTCGTAGTAGCAGGAACAGCAAGAGTAACATTTAATGGAGAAGAAAAACTTTTGTTACCAAAACAATCTACTTATGTGCCGATGAATACCCGTCACCGGGTAGAAAATCCGGGGGTTGTGCCTTTAGTGATGATTGAAATTCAAAACGGGGAGTATTTAGGGGATGATGATATTATTCGTTTTCCAGATGAGTAGGGAGTAGGGAGGTAAGGGAAGCATGGGAAGATGGGGGAGATAGGGAAGAATTATTTTTAAACACCTGACACCTGAAACCTATTAATTGTTCATTGTACATTGTTAATTATTAATTGTTAATGCGTATAGTTTTTTTTGGTACACCTGAATTTGCTGTTACAACTTTAGAAAAATTAATTAATTGCGAAAATCATGATGTGATTGCAGTGGTGACTCAACCTGATAAGAAAAGAGGTAGGGGTAATAAAATTATTCCTTCCCCCATCAAAGAAATTGCGATCGAGCATCATCTTCCAGTATGGCAACCATCAAGAATCAAAAAAGATCAAAAAACTTTAAATTTACTGGAAGAAAGTCAAGCGGATGCTTTTGTTGTGGTAGCCTACGGACAGATTTTGTCTTCTGAAATATTAGCTATGCCGAAATTTGGCTGTATTAACGTTCATGGTTCAATCTTACCCGAATATCGTGGGGCGGCACCCATTCAATGGAGTATTGTTGATGGGAAACAAGAAACGGGCATTACTACCATGTTGATGAATGAGGGCATGGATACGGGAGATATGTTATTAAAAGCCTATACTCCTATTAACTTGTGGACCAATTTAGAGGGATTGTCAATGCAATTAGCGGATCAGGGTGCAGATTTATTGTTAGAAACCCTAGATAAAATAAATGAAGGGGAAATTACTGCCATTCCTCAAGACAATGATAAAGCAACTTATGCCCGTCTAATTAAGAAAGAAGATTATATTCTTAATTGGTCAAAATCTGCTTTACAAATCCATAATCAAATTAGAGGGTTTTATCCTGATTGTTTTACTACCTTTAGAGGGCAAAATCTAAAAGTGACGAAAAGTTTCCCCCTTGCAGAAATTAAAAACCTGTCATTACCTTCAGAATGGCAAAAATTGCCCAACTATTTACAAGATATAGACAGTTGTTCGGGGAAGATTGGGGAGATAGTCAAAACTATTAAAAACTTTGGTTTTGTGGTACAAACGGGAGAAGGATTATTATTGATTTTAGAGGTGCAATTAGCCGGGAAAAAATTACAATCCGCTTGGAACTTTATTAATGGTACAAGATTAGAAACAGGAGAAATTTTGAGGTTTTCCGATGTTTAAGCTGATAAACTTAACATTCTTTGCCCTAGCGATTTTAGCCAAATTCGCCTTCTTGGGAAATATATTATTCTGTCTTTACATCGCTGGTTTAAAGTTGTCTTCCCATCGATTCATACCATTTTTTATCTTGATTGCATCATTATCAATCTGGATCGTCATCAGTTTTTCGGCATATTTTCTAGTGGGCATTGCCTCATTTTCAAATTCAGATAAGATTTTAGATCGACTTACTCCTTCATTAATAGTTCTAGTTTACTTAATTATCGGCTTGATATTTTTTCTTAGTATCAAATTTTCTTTGCTTCGATAAGATATGGGCGTGGTTCTTTTGAAAAAAGAGCCAGACTAAAAGATGATCATCGAGAAATTATTTTTTCATGAATTTTTATTCGCGCTACTTATGCGGTTTATGTGTTTTTCTAGTGAATGGGATGAAAAATTTGTTACATGATTTCGGCAAGTTGTATCAGGATAATGGAAAATTTATTAATAAAATTAAACTTACAAATTAGATTTAATACATAGAAAAATAACAGATAAAATATAAGTATTTTTACTTTGCATATTATCTGTAAAATCCTATTAAAACCCTAAATCAGAAAGGGCAGATTCAGCTTCTTTAAATACCTCCTCATCACTCTTATTTTGCCAATCCTTATCCCCTATTTCATCATAAAAAGTGCCATCATAAGGACGGGTACGCACAACTACAGGCATAGGTACAGCGTGACCTAATACTAAGGCTTGTTGTTTAGAATCTAATTTGGCTAATACTGATCTTAAACCACTAGCACCAGATACTCCTGTAAAAATAGCGTCAATATCTTTTTCATCGTTGAGTAAACAGGTGATTCTTGTACCTACCTGCGACATTACTTCATTATCTATCCCTGATGGGCGTTGATCCACAATTAGTAAAGTTACAAAATACTTCCGCATTTCACGGGCGATCGTACCGAAGATTGTTTGATGGACAATTTTTGAATCGAGAAAACGATGCGCTTCTTCTATAGTAATCACTAATTGACGGGGGCGATCGCACACATTTTTTGATTGCAGAAATCTTTCTGCTTTTTTCACATATTCGGTGTGGATGCGTCTAGTAATCATGTTGGTAACGAGCATATAAGAAAGCATACTGCCTTGAGAGCCAAATTCTATTACCACGTTTTTACCGCCATCCAATAAAGAGAGAATTTCTTGAATATAATTGTGAGGACAAGCTGACTTCATATATTTTAAATCCTCAAGGCGTTTTAATTTCCGTTGTAATGCCATTATAGAGCCTTGATGCCCTTGTTTTTCATTGCAAAAGAGAGAAATATCCTCATTTGTCATATTTATTAGCTGATAAATCCAATCTTTGCCAAATTCTGACGCTAAAATGTTAGCATTGTCGAGACTAGCTTCCGATAACCCCAATTCTCTGGCAATGAGTCGCAAATCTTCAATCTCAATTTGACTGTAACTTAAATACAATTCATGGGCATTGGTGATACCTCGCCGACGAGTTGAGGCGGCATCGAGGGTATAAATTTCCACACGGTTAGGGAAAAGTTGTTTTAAGCCTTTGACGGTAACGGCTTGTTTCGCTTCGCTGACTGCCTCCCAACCGTATTCTGAGTGCATATCAAACATTAAGTTAACGGCGGCTTCTTTGCGAATAATGCCCGAAATCAGTAAACGAGTGAGAAAGGATTTACCAGTGCCAGATTTTCCGAAAATTCCGTTACTTCTTTCCACAAAACGGGCTAAATCCATACAGACAGGCACATCCATATCTAAGGGTTGCCCGATGGAAAAGTTACATTTATAAGGATCATTTTCCCAACCAAAAACGCAACGGAAGTCTTTTTCCGTGGATTCATAAACTTGACTGAAGTGGCTAGGAATGGTTTTAACGGGTAATAATTGCAAGTTAGTATCTATGCCTTCTAACTGCGGAATATTGTCATAGTTAACCGTCTCTTTTTCTGTGTCGGTGAGAGTTAACATTAACATGGGAGCAATTTCGATCGTACCGTAAGTATCACTACCTGCTAAAATGTCCATCCAAAAGCTATCATTATGATCGGGAGGATGGGTAAAGATTCGAGGGTTAGATGTGCCTAATGAGACATCCGTTAATAAACAAAAAAAGCGCGATCGCACCCCTTGCACCACTAAAAACTTGCCCACTCGCATATCTTCCACCGAAACATCGGGATGAAGTCTCACTTCTAATCCTTCACTTAATGAACCTTGAATGACTGATCCTAATGCCTGTGGTTGATTATTGCTCATATTCTACATCTTGTTAACAAATAATACTATTGTACAGATTTTTGAATAAGTAAGGAGTTAGGAGTTAGGGGTTAGGAGTTCGTAGTTCTGAGTTCTCAAAGAAGAATTAATTAATTAATTAGTCCTGCAAAATGTTAGGATTACATAGTGTATAGAGAAAAAGTGAAGTAGAAGGAAATTTTGAATGGAAGAATATAATAAATCAATTTCTTTTTTTGAAGGAAGAGATATAAAAATACAAGTAGGATTGTTAGCACCCCAAGCAGGTGGAGCAGTGTTAATTCAATCAGGAGAAACCGCAGTTTTTGTTACTGCCACTCGTAATACAGGTAGAGAAGGTATTGATTTTTTACCTTTAACGGTGGATTACGAAGAAAGATTATATGCGGCAGGAAGGATTCCGGGGGGATTTTTACGCAGGGAAGGAAAACCTCCTGAAAGAGCTATTTTAACAGGTCGTTTGATCGATCGCCCCTTACGTCCTTTATTTCCGTCTTGGTTAAGGGATGACATTCAAATCGTGGCGACGACTTTGTCGATGGATGAGGAAGTCCCCCCAGATGTATTAGCAGTGACAGGGGCTTCCGTAGCGACTTTAGTGGCTCAAATTCCCTTCGCAGGACCGATGGCGGCGGTAAGAGTAGGTTTATTAAACGACGAGTTTATCATCAATCCCACTTTCCGTGAAATCGAAAAAGGTGATTTAGATTTAGTGGTAGCAGGTACACCAGAAGGGATTGTGATGGTGGAAGCAGGGGCAAATCGATTACCTGAACAAGATGTCATAGAGGCGATCGAATTTGGTTATGAGGCAATCCAAGAGTTGATCAAAGCTCAAGAAGATTTAATCCAAGAATTAGGGATTAATATTGTCATTGAAGAAAAAGAAGAAGAAGATCAAATCGTAGCTGGTTTTATCACTGAACAGGCCGCCGAGGAGATCAAAAAAGTTCTCTCTCAATTTGATTTAGACAAAAAAGCACGGGATGAGGCTTTAGACAAAATTCAACTGGAAAAAGTAGAAGAAGTCATCAATGCCTTAGAGGATGATCACGAAATTAAACTTGCTGTTGCTGAAAACTCAAAATTAGTACCTAACTTCTTTAAAAAGTTGACCAAAAAATTAATGCGTCAACAGATTATCGAGGAGGGTGTGAGGGTTGATGGACGAAAATTAGATCAAGTGCGTCCTATTTCTTCGAGAGTGCGTTTGTTACCTGCCAGAGTTCATGGTAGTGCCTTATTCCAAAGGGGTTTAACTCAAGTGCTTTCTATCGCAACATTGGGAACTGCGGGAGACGCTCAAGATTTAGCGGATGATTTACACCCAGATTTAGAAAAACGCTATCTCCATCATTACAATTTCCCCCCTTATTCTGTGGGTGAAACAAAACCGATGCGTCCTCCCGGCAGACGAGAAATCGGTCATGGTGCGTTAGCAGAAAGGGCAATAACTCCTGTGTTACCTCCTCAGCAAGAATTCCCCTATGTGATTCGGGTAGTATCTGAGGTGATGTCTTCTAACGGTTCAACTTCTATGGGATCTGTCTGTGGTTCAACCCTTGCTTTAATGGATGCCGGTGTGCCTATTACCAAGCCTGTGAGTGGTGCGGCAATGGGCTTGATTAAGGAAGGGGATGAAATTCGTATTCTTACTGATATTCAAGGCATTGAAGACTTTTTAGGGGATATGGATTTCAAAGTAGCAGGAACTGATGACGGGATCACTGCTTTGCAAATGGATATGAAAATCACTGGTTTAAAAATCGAAGTAATCGCCCAAGCAGTTAATCAAGCAAAAGAAGCCCGTTTACATATCTTAGGGGAAATGCTCAAAACCATCAGCCAACCTCGCAAGGAGTTGTCTTCTTATGCACCTCGTTTGATGACTATGAAAATCGATCCTGATATGATTGGTTTAGTAATTGGACCCGGTGGTAAAACCATTAAGGCGATTACGGAGCAAACTGGGTCTAAAATTGATATTAGCGATGATGGTACTGTTACTATCTGTGCTACTCAAGCGGAAAGGGCGCAACAGGCTAAACGCATCATTCAAACTATGACTCGCAAACTCAATGAAGGGGATGTCTATTTAGGGCGTGTTTCTCGTATCATTGACATTGGTGCTTTTGTGGAAGTGTTGCCCGGTAAAGAGGGTATGATTCACATTTCTCAATTAGCGGAACACCGTGTGGGTAAAGTGGAAGATGAAGTTAGTATCGGTGATGAAATCGTGGTCAAAATTCGGGGCTTTGACAATAAAGGGCGTTTGAATTTAACCCGTTTAGGTATCCATCCCGAACAAGCTGCGATCGCGCGTCAAGAATCCCAAATTTAAGTCCTAGGGGTTGGACACTGTTCAACCCTGAAAAAATTAGGAATTAATTTATTCCCCCTCCTGTATTAAGATGAATAATAACAGTGATTTTTGTCCAGAGTTAGACCATGAATTAATTATCCCCTTGCAGAATTTTGATGATATATATTTATGGAAACAATGGCAGAATCATCAAGAAAAAGCAAGATATTTAGTGGCTATTTTTGGGCGATATTATAATGTCATTGAAAGCCTGAAAATCGATTTTCAAGACGATACAGTTATCAATAAATATTTTAAGCAAATCTGGATTTATATTATTGACAAACTGGCTTATTATCCCATTTATGAAAACACTGTTTTAAAAGATACAATTATCAATTTAGCCAAGACTTTTTTTCAGGAACAAAATGTAATTTATAACCCTGTATATGTTCAAGTTATAGACTATAATTTACTGAAAAGATATGTGCCTTTAATCTATTTTTTGACTCAAGGTTTAAATCGGTTAACGCCTTTAGAAAGACTAACAATAGTTGCGATCGACAAATTTGGGTGGCAGGAAGATAAAATTATTAAATATTTACAACAACATCAACAGGATTTAACTATGGCTGAATTAAAGAGCTATTATGCTAAAGGTTATAGTAATTTAATTAACAATTTACCCACAGATATTATTGCCATTTACCTTGCACTTTCTTGAGCCTGTCTTGAAACAGAGTTTTTTCACTCGTCGGTATTAAAACGCTATTTTCCCCACACCCCTAACTATGTATTCTCGGTTCGGGATAAAGATTACTTAAAGTTTCACTTTCTAATTGTGCTAATTCTGATAACCGTAAATCCACCGTGGGGCGATCGAAATATTGAGTAGCCAAAACCCAGTAAATACCGTAATGTCTTGCCTCAGAAGCCATTAAACCTCGATAAAATTTCGCTAATTCCTGATCAGGGCAATGTTGAGCGAGTAAACCTAATCTTTCGTGCGATCGAGCCTCAATTAAAGCCGATACTAACAGAGAATCTAAAAGCCTGTGAGGTTCTTGTTTTCTGATCGCCTGTTTGAGAGTAGCACCATAAGGAGAGGGTTTTAAAGGCGCGAGGGGAATATTTTTTTTCTTTAACCATTGATTAACTTGCTCAAAATGCTCTAACTCCTCCTGTGCGATGGCCGTTAGATGATAAACTAAATCTTCATAGGAGGGATAACGAAAGAGGAAATTGACGGCAACTCCGGCGGCTTTGCGTTCACAATGGGAATGATCCAGTAAAATAAGATCAAGATTATTCAAAGCCTGTTCTAACCAAGCCCATTGGGTAGGTTGACAAAGTAACTTAATTTTGGTGAAACTAGACACGGAATTTGTAAGCAAAAAAAAACCTGCCTCCCCATAATAAAATAAATTTAGTTACACTAGGATTAAATATTCCCTAATTATATCAGTAATCATAAGTATCTTAACGAGAATGAGTAACAAAAGATTGGTTATCGGAGATGTTCACGGTCATTACGAGGCATTATGTTCTCTATTTAATCACATTGCACCGACGGCAGAAGATAAAATTTATTTTTTAGGGGATTTGATCGATCGTGGACCAGAAAGTTCTCAAGTGGTAGAATTTGTGATGAAAAATGACTATCACTGCATCTTGGGCAACCATGAAATTATGTTACTCGATGCGTTAGGCAACGGAAAACTGAATCATCAAGCCTTTCAAGGGTGGTTACAAAATGGAGGCAATGCCACCATCATGAGTTATGGCCATAGAATGCCCTCTGCCGAACACATTGACTGGATTAAAAGTTTACCCTTTTTCTTTGACTTAGGAGATTATTGGTTGGTTCATGCAGGAGTTGATCCCCGTTTAAGCATCACGAAACAATCTCAAGAGCAATTTTGCTGGATTCGTTCTGAATTTCATACCAGTAACAAACCTTACTTTGAAAATAAAACAATTATTATTGGTCATACTATCACTTTTACCTTTAATGGTCTAAAAGCAGGGCAAATTGCACAGGGTGAGGGATGGTTAGGAATCGATACAGGAGTCTATCACCATGGGCAAGGATGGTTAACCGCTTTAGACTTAAACACATCTACTGTTTATCAAGTGGATAGTTTTGGCAAAAATTTCCGCACTCTTTCTCTAGCAGAAGCAACCCATAATATCAACCCTCGCAAATTATTTGCCCGTCGTCAAAAAGCCTTTTTTTAGGAGTTAGGAATTAGGAATTAGGAATTTAATCTTCATTCTTCACTGTTGCTTAAACTCAGAGAATCATTAATAATTAATTCTTGTTAACTCAATTGTCATTTTTAACATGGGTGTTGAACTAAGAAGCTATGTCTATCTCGATCGATTACAACCTCAACACGCATCTTATATAGGTACCGTTGCTCTAGGCTTTCTACCTTTGCCGGGGGATGCTTCTTTATGGATTGAAATTTCTCCGGGTATTGAAATTAATCGCATAACTGATGTAGCTTTGAAATCAGCAGTAGTTCGACCGGGAGTGCAGTTCGTGGAGCGTCTTTATGGTTTATTAGAAATTCATGCGAGTAATCAGGGGGAAGTAAAAATTGCGGGGATGGCGATCCTCGATGCTTTGGGGGTGAGTCAAAAAAATTCCCTTAAGCCTGAAGTTGTCTCTAGTCAAATTATTCGCAATATTGATCCCTATCAAGCTCAAATTATTAATCGTAATCGACGAGGGCAAATGTTACTCGCAGGAGAAACCCTCTATGTTTTGGAAGTGAAACCTGCCGCTTATGCGGCTTTAGCGGCGAATGAAGCAGAAAAAGCGGCTTTAATTAATATTCTAACAGTTCAAGCAGTCGGTAGTTTTGGCAGACTTTACTTAGGCGGTGCGGAAAGGGATATTAAGGCTGGTGCTGCTGCTGCTTTAGAGGCGATCGCCAATGTGGGGGGGAGAGTCAATGTTGACACCATAAATGAATAAGTTAGTTTACCCCTTAAAATGATCAATAGTTGCTAAAGTATAGATGATGTTAAGTTTTATAACAACAGAAATCTTACTATGATCGAACTATATCAATTTGAACTATCTCAATTTTCCGAAAAAGTAAGACTTATTCTCGACTATAAAGGTTTAGAGTATAAAAAAGTTGAAGTTACCCCCGGTATTGGACAATTAGAGGTTTATAGAATTTCAGGTCAAAGACAAGTACCCGTGTTAAAAGATGGTGATACTGTCATTGCTGATTCCACAGAAATTGCTCTATACTTGGATCGCAAATACCCTGAAAAGCCTTTAATTCCTACTGATGGAGTGGCTAGAGGACAATGTTTACTCATGGAAGAATGGGCAGATGTGTCTTTAGGTTTAAAAGGGCGTAAAGCCTTTATCGGTGCATTAAATCACTACTCTAACTTCCGTACTTCTTTCTTGCCTAAAAATACCCCTGATTTACTCAAAGATGTCATTAATGCCTTTCCTTCCGAACTTTTAACGGCTATTGGTACAGGTGTAGGATTAGGTACTGATATTTTTAAACAAGCGGAAAAAGGTTTAAAACAAGACTTAGAGGCTTTAACTTTAATTTTACAAGCTCAACCCTATCTGACAGGAGATAAGCCCACTTTAGCCGATTTAACCGTAGCGGCTTTGACTACTATCATTAAGTTTCCTTCCGTTGCTTATTTTGATTTAGATATTGAAGTGGAAGGTAAAGGTATTCCTAATTTAGCTGATGACAGTGCTTATGAACCTTTCTTCACATGGCGCGATCGCATCTATGCTGATTTTAGACAGCCAGTGGACAAATCTAACCGTGACAATTCTAATGATAATAGTGGAGAGGGCAAACCAACCACCATCGAGATTGAATAATTAAATAATAAACATCTGGTAAAAACTAAGATTTTTTACCAAATTCGGGCTTCTAGCCCGAATTGAGCCGAAGTCTAATGAGTCCTCATCCTAAAATTTTTTATTCTTAATTCTTTTTGTATCCCAAAGGTGATAAGATAGCAAATCATCAACATTGCTATGTTATTCCCTATTAGTTTTTTATCTCCGTTGAAAAATATTTTTCAATAACCCTGATTAACCGACAGAAATCCCTTGCAATTTTTTGCTACAGTATTTCTGTTGTCTGGTTATACCTCAATTCGATCTAAAATTGTCGAGTTGTGGTAAGTAAGTGACAAGAGTGAAAAAAATTTAGGAGTTTTTAAACAGTTATTCATTATTTAATAACTTTTATTAATCTTCATTCATTTTTATAATAATTATTAAGATTAAATATGTCAATTTTACATGGAAGTTTTTTAATTAAAAAAGAGGAAAAATACTTTATTATTTGGGGAGAAAAATGGAGAAATATCGAGAAAGAAAAGTTTGATTTAGAAGCAGAGTTTTTATATATTTACCCTTTTTTAATAGAAGAGAAGCAAGAGTTTGAGGAACTTTTACAGCAAAATAATTTAGAAGGTATAATTTCTGAAGATATAATAAATAATCAAAATACTGAATCTTTTTGGCAGTGGGAAATGGCTTTATTCCCTGTGCAGAAAAAACCTAAATCAAAAACCGTTATTCCTCTTCTGTATGAACAGTATTTAGGTATTAGTAATAAATTAAGTTCCGTTATTTTATATCCTTGGGATATATGTAGTGTTAAATTAAATATCGATCAACTATTAACATTATTGCAACAATTACCCCTAAATAAAGTTGACTATATCGCCCCTGATTTGCGATTTTGGAGTCATCTTTATCGCTGGTGTTTAGACTTAATTTGTCGGCGAAAATTTCTTCCTAGTATCGATGAGAAAAATAATTGTTTTTGGCAACCGTTATTAGATAGTAATATTGATCAAGGTAGATTAGCTAGGTTTATGCAATTAATGCCGTCTATCTGTCGTTGTTATGTAGAAAATGAAGATGATCCTAATATTCCGCAACAAAAGTTAATTCTTGAATTTTTAGGAACTATTTTAGATGCTCAAATCAGACGCTTATTAACTAATATTTCTACTCCTATTAACAACGAATTAATGGTTCAAACATGGCTAGAATCGTTGAATAATGAGGAAAATAATAAATTGCATCTATCTTCTTTAGATAATAAAAGATTGGTAATGGCATTTGACAATTGGACTTTACCTATCCAAGATAACCTGATTACTTCTGACTATCAACTATTCAGAAAACAATATCGAGTCTGTTTTAAATTACAACCCCCTAGTGGACAAAATCAAACAG
The DNA here is from genome assembly GCA_964409355.1 of uncultured Cyanobacterium sp. Taxonomy (GTDB): domain Bacteria; phylum Cyanobacteriota; class Cyanobacteriia; order Cyanobacteriales; family Cyanobacteriaceae; genus PCC-10605. The sequence continues at coordinate 17,206 of CAYPDC010000036.1, read as the reverse complement.
ATAATTACGATAATTGGAAACTAGATTATTATTTACAGGCAATAGATAATCCCGAATTTTTAATTCCTACTGAACAAATTTGGTCACATCCTCACCCTCAACTAGAAATAGACGATCCGCAAAGTGGCACCTTCGGGGAGCGCATCATCGATAATCCTCAAGAAATTGTCTTAAAAGGATTAGGATTGGCGGCAAAATTTTATGAACCTATTGCTGAAAGTTTACAGGAATCTATGCCCAATTACTGCTTATTAAATGCTATTTCGGCTTATCAATTCATTCGCAGTGCGGTATGGCAATTACAAGATAATGGGCTAGGAGTAATCTTACCTAATGGCTTGAATAGTGGTGTTGATGAAAAACGTTTAGGAGTAAAAATCGAAGCCAAAGTTAACCTCAAAAAAGGTGAGAGATTAAATTTAACTACCCTGCTTAACTATAACTTAAAAGTAGCCGTGGGAGATCAGACTTTAACCCAAAAAGAATTTCAAAATTTACTCGCTCAAAAATCTCCTATTGTCGAAATTGATGGGCAATGGTTAGCCTTACAACCTGCCGATGTGAAAGCCGCCGAAGACATTTTAAACAATGCCGATTCTCATACTAATTTAACGGTAGAAGATGCCTTGCGTTTAAGTAGTGGCAACAGTGAAACCATTGCAAAATTACCAGTTATTGCCTTTGAAAGTAGTGGTGCATTGGCGGATTTAATTAATAGTATTAATGATAATCAAAAAGTCAAAGTTTTACCACCACCTCAACATTTTCATGGAACTTTACGTCCCTATCAAGAACTAGGATTTAGTTGGTTATACTTCCTACAAAAATGGAATTTAGGGGGGTGTTTAGCTGATGATATGGGTTTAGGTAAAACAGTACAATTAATTGCTTTTATTTTAACTTTAAAAGAGAAGAAAGAGTTAAATAAACCTAGTTTAATTGTTGCTCCCACTTCGGTATTAAATAATTGGGCAAGAGAGATAAAAAAATTTGCTCCTTGTTTAAATGTTTTAATTCACCATGGAGAAAGTCGTAGCAAAGAAAAAGAGTTTGTTGATATTGCCAAAAATTTAGATATTATCATTACCAGTTATGCGTTAATATATCGAGATTTTGATACATTAAACTTAGTAGAATGGCAAGGAATTATTCTTGATGAGGCACAAAATATCAAGAATCCTCAAGCCAAACAAACTCAAGCAGTTCATGAATTAAACTCTGAATTTAGAATAGCATTAACAGGAACTCCTGTTGAAAATCGCCTCTCAGAATTATGGTCAATTTTAGAGTTTTTAAACCCTGGTTATTTAGGCACACAACAATTTTTCCAACGGCGTTTTACTTTACCCATTGAGAAATATGGAGATCAACATTCTTTACAAACCTTGCGCTCTTTGGTACAACCTTTTATTTTAAGACGCTTAAAAACTGACAAAAATATCATTCAAGATTTGCCTGAAAAACAGGAGATGAATGTTTATTGTGGCTTATCTAGCGAACAAGCTCAATTATATCAAAATCTAGTGGATGAATCCTTAGAAAAAATTAACGAAACCACAGGAATTAAACGTCATGGTTTAGTGTTAACTTTACTGATGAAATTAAAACAAGTTTGCAATCATCCTGCCCATTTACTCAAAGAAGAAAAGCTCAATTTTTCTTCTCGATCTGGTAAATTATTACGTTTAGAGGAGATGTTAGAAGAAGTTGTAGCAGAGGGCGATCGCACCTTAATTTTTACTCAATTTGCAGAGTGGGGAAATCTATTACAGCCTTATTTGCATAAAAAACTAGGGGTTGAAGTGCTATTTTTATCAGGTAGCACCAGAACAGAAAAACGTCAAGAAATGGTGGATAGATTCCAAAATGATCCCCAAGGACCGCCCATATTTATACTATCATTAAAAGCAGGAGGAACGGGATTAAATTTAACAAGAGCAAATCATGTTTTCCATTATGATAGATGGTGGAATCCAGCGGTAGAAAATCAAGCGACAGATAGGGCTTATCGCATTGGACAACAACAAAATGTACAGGTACATAAATTTGTGTGTAGTGGTACTTTAGAGGAAAAAATTAATGATATTTTAGAGAGTAAACAGCAGTTAGCACAACAAACAATTAACAGTGGAGAAGACTGGTTAACAAATCTGGATACTGATCAATTAAGAGATTTATTAATCTTAGAAAGAAATGCTATTATTTAATTTATCAGAGTAGGAAAATTGATAAAATTCTATCTTTTCTTATTCCCCCGGGTATTCAGGGTTGAACATTGTTCAACCCCTACAAATTCAAAAAGGAGGAAAAAGGCTTATAACTGAGCTGATTTTTTTTCGACACACCCTATTTATAGGATGTTAATAACTCACTAATAACCTCATAATTCTCTGTGACTATAGCTTGACTATTTCCGAAATATTCCTTAATTAAATTTGAAGAATTAAGGGTATATAAATTATTAAAAATTTGATCAGATATTACTTTAGCTTTATGACTATTGAGCTTTGATTTTAGATGATTTTTGTCTAATAAATAGGTGATAATCGGCTTAGTAATATTTGTCATTGATTGAGCTAATTTTTCCGTTTCTTTAGTTGTTATTTCTCCTAAATTAATTAAAATAACTTCTGTTTTTTCGTCTTCTTCCAATATTTTAAGCCATGAATACCAATCTATTTCTGATAAAATACTATTACCAACATTGATAACGGAAGAAAAGCCTAAGTCAAATTTTTGTAAATATTGAGAGATTTCTAAGGCTATCATTTGATCCCCATAATTAATCATACCAATATTTCCCTGTTGATAAAGATTACTATAATTAACACCACAATAATATTGATTAGGAATTAATATTCCTCCCTGAGAAACTCCTAATATTTTAACATCTTTGATTTTTGCTTTTTGATAGATTTTAAATAAGTCTAAAGGAGGGATAAATTCTGCATAAATAACAAGTTGTTTTATCCCCGCACTTATTGCCTCATAAACAGCATTTAAAACTGAATAAGGATGACTAAATATCAGGCTTGTGGAAATTTCCCCTTGAGATAAAATTGCCTCTGTTACTAAGCCAAAAACGGGAATATCTGGATCTGTGAGACTTAAATTATAATCTGTAATTCCTGCAAGAATATTTTGCTTATGATCTGGTGATTGTTGTAGGTATTCTTGAGCGCAATCTTGATCAATACCTTGTATTAAAATGCGTGGTAAAAAGTTCCAATTCATAGTGAAAGTAAGAAGTAATAGGGGTTAGGTTAGGGTGTTGGAGAACACAAAATGAAGAATGAAGAATTAAATAACTGCTCTACTCCTCACTTTCCACACTTCCCCATTTTGATTTTAACTCCGAATCCCGAACTCCGAACTCCTAATTCTTTTAGGCAAAGACGGAGACTTGATCTAAAACCCCTTGTCTTGCCCAACTATCAGCGTGTAAAATGTCCTCTAGGCTAGGATTGGGTTTATTATCCTTTGAAAAGCGATCGCACACCAATTCGATTAAACGGGGAATATCAAGGAAAGCTATTTTCTCTTGTAAGAATAAAGCTACAGCTTGTTCATTTGCCGCATTCAACACCGCCGGCATACAACCTCCTGCTTTTCCTGCATTATAGGCTAATTGCATACAGGGATATTTATTGTGATCTGGTTCACGGAAAGTTAAACTGCCAACTTCTACTAAATTCAGGGGTTTCCAATCCGTCAAGATGCGATCGGGGTATGATAAAGCATAGAGTAAAGGTAAACGCATATCCGCCCAACCTAATTGAGCTAATACTGATGTATCCTGTACTTCGATTAGTGAGTGAATAATACTTTGAGGATGAATGACAATATCAATGTTTTTATAGTCTAAACCAAACAGATAATGGGCTTCAATTACTTCTAGTCCTTTATTCATCAATGTTGCAGAGTCGATGGTGATTTTTTGCCCCATACTCCAATTAGGGTGTTTTAAGGCATCTTGTACCGTCACAGAAGCCAGTTTTTCCACCGGTAAATCACGAAATGATCCCCCGGACGCAGTTAGGATTATACGCCGTAATCCGCCTTCAGGAACGCCCTGTAAACACTGAAAAATGGCGGAGTGTTCTGAGTCGGCTGGTAACAATTTAACCCCATATTCTTCGATTAAAGGTAATACAACTGGACCACCTGCGATCAAGGTTTCTTTATTAGCTAAAGCAATATCTTTCTTGGCTTTGATAGCTGCGATCGTCGGTAATAATCCTGCGCAACCGACAATCCCTGTTACTACACTTTGTGATTCTCCGTACTGTGCTACTTCACAAATAGCCTCTTCTCCTGCTAAGAGAATTGGTTGGGAATTGATGGAGGCGATCGCTTCTTTTAATTCCAATAGTTTACTACTGTTGCGCACCGCCACTATTTCTGGTTGAAATTCTCGGATTTGTTCGACTAAAAGCTCGATATTGTTTCCTGCGGCTAATCCCACTACTTTAAATTTATCGGGATGATCTCTGACTATATCTAATGTTTGAGTCCCGATCGAACCTGTAGAACCTAGTATAGTAATTAGTTTCATAAAAAAATAATATAAATAAGAATATCAATATCTTACCATTATGGCTCTTGAGACAAATTTATTTCTTGGTAGTTAGGAGTTAAAATAGAATAAACACATTAATCCTCACCAGAAAGAATGAAGATATACGATCGTATCTCACTGAGTACAGCAAAAACTGATTTAATTCCTTGCACTCCCCATTCTGTTGATTCTGATTTCATAAATACATTCAAAGGACAAATTTTAACACAAGAAAAAGCTCAAAGAATGGCAGAATTTTTTAGTCTATTGGGAGATACAAACCGTTTAAGGATTCTTTCTGTGTTAGCAAAAAATGAATTATGTGTCTGCGATTTAGCCGCTACTTTAGAAATGACAGAATCCGCAGTATCTCATCAACTACGCACATTAAAGGCAATGCGTCTGGTGGCTTATCAAAAACGGGGGCGCAAAGTTTATTATCGTCTTTTAGATCATCATGTTTTAGAATTATATTCTGCCGTTGCCGATCATTTGGATGAAACTGAGTGACACCTGAGTGAGGAGTTAAACTTGATAGATATTGATAAAAAAAGTAGATAAATTGATTTTTAATCCCAATTTATCAATTTTAATTAATATGTAGAGGACATAATCGACAATTTTGGAGCATTCTCCCCCTTTCTCCCCCTGTTTTGTCATTAGTTACTCAAATATTTCCTGACTATGGTTAAAATTCGTTCACTGGCTTTACCGTCTCCGAAAGGATTAATGGCTTCGGACATCTGTTTATAACTCTCTTGGTTAGTTAATAATTCACTAGCAGAAGAAAAAATTTGGTAAGCTCCAGTACCAACTAATTTTGCTGTTCCTGCTGTTACTGCTTCAGGTCTTTCCGTAGTTTCTCGTAAAACTAAGACCGGTTTTCCTAAACTGGGAGCTTCTTCCTGTAAACCACCAGAATCAGTTAAGAGTAAAAAACTGTGCTTAATTGCTCCTACTAATTGCTCATAATTTAACGGCTCTGTTAAAAATATCCTGTCATGATTACCTAAATGTTTTTGTAAAGGTTCTCGCACAATTGGATTACGGTGTAAAGGTAAGAGAATCGCAGTATCAGGAAATTGATCAATAATTGATTTTAAACCAGCGATAATATCTTGTAAAGGCTCTCCCCAATTTTCCCGACGATGCACCGTCACCAACAAAACTCGATATTTACGCCAATCCAACCCTTCCACATGACAAGAAGGATTATTCTCCGCCACCGACAACAGTGCATCAATAACTGTATTTCCTGTATGATGAATCTCTCCTGTCACCCCTGACTTATGCAAATTGTCCAAGGCCAAAGTAGTAGGAGCGAAATGTAGTTGAGCAATTTGAGAAATCAAACGACGATTGGCTTCTTCAGGGAAAGGATTGTAGATATTATCTGTGCGTAATCCTGCCTCAACATGGCCGACAGGTATCTGTTGATAAAAAGCAGATAAACTCGCCGCAAAAGCCGTGGTAGTGTCACCCTGAGTGATAACTAAATCTGGTTGGATGTCTTGATAAATTTTTTCCAATCCCTGTAAACTGCGACAGGTAATATCTCCTAAACTCTGCTTACTCTGCATTATATCCAGATCAAAATCCGCTTTTAAACCGAATAAATCCATGACCTGTGCCACCATTTCTCGGTGTTGTCCTGTTAAAATAACCTTGGTGTTAAAATCTTCGGCATTTTGAAAATACTTGATCACTGGGGCAAGTTTAATGGCTTCAGGACGAGTACCTAGAGTAATACAGATATTTTTTTTTGGGGATCTCATGAATTAGATCAAAATTAAGATTAATTAATTGAACGTTGCAATAATGCTCATCATATTCTAGCCGAATTGGCACAGGCTCGTTAAATCAAAGATTGTAACGAAGGATTCTTGTTTCTATTCCTCTTAACTAGACAAAAATCACTTTATCATCCTAACATTCAAAAAGGAAAAAGATCAATAGACTTCTCTAGAAATCGGGCTAGAAGCCCGAAATACGGTGAAAAAATGTTAATTTTTGGAGATGTCTAATAAATTGACTCAAATAACAGGGGCTAAAAGACAAAAACAATTAGAAAGAGCTTTTAACTGTTAACAGATAGTTTATTATACTTGCTTATATCTACTTATTTTCAAAAGTTGACATTCGTAAACTGTTTCCCATCAGTCACGGGTGCGATCGCACCTGTTATCTCCATGACAGGATACAAACTAAATCAATAAGGTATAATTAACGTAGGATGATTGAAAGGAGCAACTGATTCGTAAAATGCTTAACGACATTAATTTGTCACTGCTACTTCAACGACAAGAATTTGTCATCACGTTATTTAATTTGGCACTGTACACAAAAAGCTACCTATGGGACTTGAACCCACGACCTACTGATTACGAATCAGTTGCTCTACCAACTGAGCTAAGGTAGCAAGGAATTAATTAAGAATATTTCTTACTTTATTCTATTTTTTCCACCATCTTCTATTCTATAAAAAAACGAAACTAAAAACAAGATTTAGCTAAAAGGTTGCAATCGGATCATTTACTTTGCTATAATCGTTAGCAATATTACTTATTACTTATTACTTATTACTCAAGTAGCCCTTCTCCTTAGAAGGGCTTTCTCATGGAAATTAGACATCTCCATAAACTCTCCCTTTCCATTGCCCTCCTTTTCCTTGCCAGTGTCTTAAGGCTGAATCAATTGTCATTAATGTATATAAAGATGCGATCGCACTTAAAAGAAAAGTATAAAATATCGATAGCTGATAAAGTCTCACGGTGGGATAGTAGCTTAATGCCATTAACAAAAAGGTAGTTAAGGAGATAATTAATAAGGGTATATTAATGGTTACAATAGCCCACAAAAGTGCGATCGGGGTGATTAAATAAGTGATAATCATGCCTAAAATTGTGCCAATGAGTAGCAAAGGAGAATAGTTTAACTGAGTGAAGGCGGTTCGTGCTACCATATTCCAGATAGGCTCTAAAGTGGGATATTTTCTAAGACTAACAGTAGTTTTGCTTAAGCCTAACCAGATGCCATGATTGGGGGGTAAACTCTTTTTCACCAGACTAGCCAAAGTACAATCATCAATTAAGGCTTGTTTTAATGCTTCAATGCCACCAATACGGGTTAAGGCTTTTTCTCTAATTAGGATACACCCTCCCGCCGCACCTGAAACTTTACTGCGAGGATTATTAATCAAAGGGAAGGGATAGAGTTTTTGAAAGAAGAAGATAAAGGCAGGAATTAATAACTTTTCCCAGAAACTTTCACAGTGTAATTTCACCATCAGGGAAACCAAATCAAGGTTATCTTTTTCCGCTTTTGCCAACAGTTGAGAAAGGTTATCAGAGGAGTGTTGAATATCCGCATCGGTAAAGAGAAAATAATCTGTCTCTGAATTTTCTTTTGCCCATTCTACCCCCTGAGACATGGCCCACAATTTGCCACTCCATCCTTGAGGTAAGGGTTTACCATTGAGAATAACTAACTGATTTATTTGATTTTTTTCCTTAGCTAAATCTTTGGCAATTTCTGCTGTATCGTCTTCACTTTGATCATTGACTAGGATAACTTTATATTTCCCCTGATAATCTTGATTTAAGAGAGATTTTAAACAATTAGAGATACTTTCTGCTTCATTTCTTGCAGGAATAATTACTGTAACTTTTGGTTTTGATGTCAGGGATAATGGTTCTAAGAATTGATTACAAAGCCAAAAATTTCCCCTTCCAATGATTAAATAAGTCCAAATAATCAGGGATAAACAAGCAAAAATAAGAATCATGAAAAATTAAGAATTAAAAGAATTAATAAAAAGGAAATAAGGAACATTGTATAATTATTAAAAATGGAGTTAAATCTATTTAACGATCACTGTTAGCAATGAAATAAATTTCATTGTGAGATAAAGGCTTTAACCCATAAATTGCCTTGCAATAAATTGACAAAGATAATAGATAACTTTCAATAAATTGAACTAAATAAAGTGCAATTTTACCCCAATACGTGATTCAGTTTTGCTTCTCCTCACTCATTAGACTTCTCCAACAATAAGCATTTTAAGGGCTAAAGCCCTTACTACGAGCCTTCGGAAAAATAATTAACTTATGGCAGATGTCTATTACTCATTCCTAAATTATTGCCTTAATAATCGCAGAATAGTCGCTATCGGCTTCTCCGTTTTCTACCGCCTGAGTTGTTATTTCTTCTATACCTTCTAAGGCTTTGGTATTTAAACCGATGGTTTGTGCGGATGCTAAAAATAAGCCTATGTCTTTGAGTAAATGCTTGGTGGGAAAGTTGGGATTATCGAAGTTGCGATCGCACATTCTTTGTAGTTTTTTGTCAAAAGTCGGCGCATACAAGGTACTATTGCGGAGGATTTCCATAAATGTATCGACTTCCACTCCTTGCTGTTGAATATAACTTAAACTCAAAGCAAAGGTGCTGGTTAACCCTGCTATAATCTGATTCAGTCCCAATTTAAGGGCAGATGCTGTGCCTATATTACCGATAAAAATAGGTTTAGGGGAAAAATGAGTTAAAAGTTCTTCATATCGTTGAAATAGGCTTTTTTCACCGCCCACCATGAGTAATAATTTGCCTGTTTTTACTTCTGGAATACTACCTAAAACTGGTGCTTCTAAATATTCTCCGCCTTTTTCGTTGATGGTGACGTATAGTCCTTTACTTTCACCGGGTGCGATCGTACCCATTTGAATGATGGTTTTTCCTTCCAAATCCACTACCGAATCGAAGATTACTTCTTGAATAGCAGCAATATCACTCAACATTAAAATAATCACATCCCCAAAGGCGATCGCCTCATGAATATTGGTGGTAACAGGGATATTTTCTCTTTTCAATGACTCTAACTTAGCAGGGGTGCGATTGTAAGCCATAACAGGGATTTTAGCTTGTGCTAATCTCATTACCATGGGATTTCCCATTAATCCCATACCCAATACTGCAACCTTTGTCATACTCCTCCTTTGCTTGAATCCAGAAAATATTATATCATCTGATTTCGGAGTTTGAAGTTAAACTTAATTAGCAAATATTAACTACATCTATCTAATTGATAGAAAATAAGTTCTATAACTCTTATCAAACAAAACTTATAGCAAAATAAAAATTAAAATTTTATAATTTGTTATTTTATAATTCCCTTTTTCCTACCCTAACCAGTCATTTACATACTCAAAGTAAGAAAACCTACATTTACTTAGATAAAATCAGGGCGTATGTTGTGGGTATTTGATAAAAATTTATCTACAAATTGCCAATTTTCTTCCTCAATATTTTCGATTAATAAATCCAAATTTTGCCGATATTCTTGCAAACAATTAAGTAACTGTTGATGATTATATTGTGCCATCATTAAACCTAATTCCGGATTACCCCCTCCTACTCGACTGGTATCCTTAAAACCTGAACTGGCTAAGGCTTGAGCTAATCCTACCACCTCCGATGAGGGTGTGTTGCTACAGCTATGAATTAAATTGGCACTAATCATCACAGGTAAATGAGAAATCCATGCTACGGCTCGATCGTGCATTTCTGGGGTAGTATGATATAACCGACAACCTACGGTTTCCCATATTTCACTCACTTTTGCCACTGCTTCCATGGCAGTTTGAGGTAAAGGGGTAATTACACAGGGGGCGTTTTGAAATAAGTTATATTCTGCCGCCTCAACCCCCTGATTTGCCGTACCTGCCATGGGATGACTGCCGACAAAATTTGACCATAATTCTGTTGCCGAAGAGGCGATCGCACCTTTAACAGAACCCACATCGGTAATAATAGTTTTAGGAGATAGATAGGGAATAATGCTCTCTATGGTCTTTAAAATCGCCCCTATAGGGGTACAAACAAAAATTAGATCTGTTTTGCCTAAAAGTGCTAAATCTGTCCCTGTCATCGGGGCTATTTTTTTTCCTAAGGCGCGATCGCAGGTTTCCTGTTTACGGGAAATCCCAATCACCTCGTAACCTCTAGCAGTCAAATCCAACCCCAAAGAACCACCAATTAAGCCTAAACCAATGATACCTATTTTCATGAAAACAATAAACAATTAAAAATGAACAATTAATCGGTAAGGATTGAATATATTCAACCCCTACATTACTCATTACTTAAGCTAACCCCACTAACTGTTTACTCAAATCCCACATGAGTACGCCTTTGTCTGTATTACTAGCTTCATCGGAAATTTCTTGCACAAAGGATTTACGCCCTTCTTTTTGACGATTACCCCAACTCCAATATACCCCAGATTGATTATATTCAGGATCAGCTACCACCATGGCAACTCTTTCACCTGCTAATTCTTCCGACACATATCCTCCTGTAATATTCTTTTGAAAAAGAGGGAATATTTTTTGGAATAAAGAATAATGATTGCGGAAAAGGGCAGTAGTTGCTACACAACCCGGATATAAAGCAGAAAAAGTAATACCAGTGGATTGATGATAACGGCGGTGTAACTCTCTCATGGTAAGCATATTGCAAAGTTTGCTATCTTTATAGGCTTTACCCGACTTGAATTTTTTACCGTCAATCATGCTAATAGGCTCTTTAAAACCTTGTTTGAAACCATCAAGATTACCTAAATCTGGAGGTGCAGGAATAGGTATTTTACCCCCTAACTCTTTAGGATTCGCTGTCACCGTGCCTAAAATCACTAGACGAGGTTCAAGATTGCCTGATTTTTGCAAATCTTCTAACATTAAATTACAAAGGAGAAAATGACCTAAATGATTAGTAGCAACGCTGATTTCATAACCATCTTTATTGCGTAAAGGTTCTTTTAACAAGGGATAGTAAACCGCCGCATTGCAGACTAAAGCATCTAATTTTCTTCCTGTTGCCCGAAAATCTTGCACAAATTTGCGTACACTGTCAAAATCAGCTAAATCGATGTGAATAATCTGATAATTGCCAGATGTGATGCCGACTTGATTAGCGGCTTTGAGGGTTTTATCAATATCACGACAAGCCATGATCACAAACCAACCTTTTTTTGTCAAGGCTTTGGCGGCTTGTAAACCAACTCCTGATGATGCACCAGTTACAATTACTGTGGGTTTATTATCTATAGTCATTTCTCTTGATTAAGATTTGTATTGAATCGTTTTTATCATTAACATTATTTTAATGATCCCATACAAAGATCTTTTCAAGTTCTAAGTTTTTTTAAGTAAATTTTCATTTAATTAAGAGGTTTTTTGTAGAATGCACATTTAGACTTCGCTCAATGCACCACCTGACACCTAAAACTAGACTAATATTTTTTATACAAGTGATTCAGGTTCATTCTATTATTAATTCTTTATTGTTAATTGTTTCGCCCCTTCTCAAGTTAAGATTAGTTAAGAAAAAATATAATTCCCCATGGAAAAACATTAATCTATGTTGCCTGAAACAACCCACACTAATGAAATTTATCATTTAATTGCTTTCCTTGTTTCCATGAATGTGGTAATGTGGGCTACGCCAGTAGTAAAAAGTATTGGTTTAAAAAGTGGTCATGTGGATAAACCAGACGCCAGAAAGATTCACAGTAAACCCATTGTGAGAATTGGGGGAGTGGCAATTTTTGCAGGTACAACCGCAGGGTTATTGATAGTATGGTGGTTGGGGGGATTTGGGGTATTATCCCCTGAAAAAGATGCGGAAATTTGGGGTGTCACCATCGGTGCGATTTTCTTTTTCTTTATTGGTTTAGCCGATGATTTGTTTAGCCTTTCCCCTCAGTCTCGTTTAATTGTACAATCTATTGTTGCTTCTTTTGCTTGGTATAAAGGAGTGAGAATTGATTTTTTTACTATCCCCTTTGGTGACTTAATTCAGATTGATATGTGGTGGATAAGTTTACCTATTACAGTAATTTGGTTAGTCGGGATGGTGAATGCTGTTAATTGGATTGATGGTTTAGACGGATTAGCCGCAGGAGTTTGTGGCATTGCGGCAGTGGTAATGTTAATCGTTAGTTTGTTTATGAATCAACCGGCAGCAGCCTTATTGGCGGCAGGTTTAGCCGGAGGTGCTTTAGGTTTTTTGAGATACAATTTCAATCCTGCGGAAATTTTCATGGGGGATGGTGGTGCTTATTTTATGGGTTTTATGTTAGCAGGAGTAGCCGTAATTGGCATTTCTAAAACGGCAGCAGTGACGGCAGTGCTTTTACCTTATGTTATTTTAGCAGTACCAATTTTGGATATGTCATGGGTAATTGTATCTCGTGTTTTACAAGGAAAATCCCCTTTTTTACCAGATAAACGTCATCTACATCATCGTTTATTACAAGCAGGGATTTCTCAAAGATTAACGGCTATTTATATCTATTCTCTCACTTTATGGGCAGGTAGTTTGGCTTTAGCTTTTTCTGGTTTTCCTAGTGGTAGAGTTTACGCTTTAGGTGCAAGTATGTTGCTTGTTTACACTACTTGGCAAGTGTGGAGAAACTCAGTTAAAAATTAAGATCTGACGTTACGCAGTCAAAGGAGATATTATATAGCTTCAGAGGTTAAGTGCGAACGAAAAATTGGTATTTTAGGGTTTATTGTGCGTAACGTCAGTTAAGGTGATTTCTAATAATAAATATACCTGCATGATCCCCCCTATCCCCCCAAAACACAAAGGGGGAATTATAAGGAAGATTGGTAAATTCTTTCTTGGAAACCGCCTAAGATAAAAAATTATATGTTAAGAGATGAACTAGGTTTCTCCTGTTTATTTTGGAGGCACTAAATTTCTCTCAGGGACTCATTACTTATTACTCGTCATCAACCCGTGTTGCGCATACCTGCGGCGATACCGTTAATGGTTAACAATGCACCCCGTAATAACTCCTCTTTGCTATAACGGAAGTGAATTAAACCTGATTTGTTTTGATTGGCATATTGTCTTAAACGTTTTAACAATGATACTTGTAAAAATCCTAATGGCACGATCGTACCGTTTCTCAGTTGCACAGATCTTTGTAAATCGGGATCATTATCTAATAATCTTTCTTGTTCGTTGATTTGTAAGACTACTTCTCGGCTTAAATAGTATTCCCGCGCAATTTGGTTAAATACCGTCGAAAAACGCTCTTTATCTTCGGGTTTTGCTAATTCTTCGATATAGTGACTCGCCATCTGTAAATCCACTTTTGAGAGTGTCATTTCGACTTTAGAAATCACCATTTTGAAGAAAGGCCATTTGAGATAGAAATATCTTAGTAATTTTAAGTTTTCCTCTGGTTCTTGAGCCAAAAATTGCTGTAGTGCCGTGCCGACACCATACCAAGCAGGAAGCAAGAAACGGCTTTGTGTCCAACTAAATACCCAGGGAATCGCCCTTAAGGATGATATATCTTTTTTGCCACTACTACGACGGGCGGGACGAGAGCTTATTTGTAGTTTACTGATTTCTTCAATGGGAGTAACCGATAAGAAGAAGTCGAGGAAGTCTGGTTGTTCGTAAATTAGTTGACGGTAAGCCTTACGGGAGGCAACGGAGATTTCTTCCATGATTTCATTCCAAGGCTCAATATCATCGAACCCACTACCGAGTAAACTAGCTTGAATAACTGCGGTGCTAATGGTTTCGAGGTTGTATAATGCTAATTCAGGTAAGGAATATTTAGAGGCTAATACTTCTCCTTGTTCGGTAATTTTAATTCTACCGTTGATGGTTGAGGTAGGTTGTGCTAAAATAGCCGCATAAGCTGGTCCTCCTCCTCTACCCACTGAACCGCCTCTACCGTGAAAGATTTTAATATTTAAGCCGTATTTATCGCCAATTCTTGCCAGATTTTTTTGGGCTTTGTGAATTTCCCAGTTACTGCTCATAAATCCTGAGTCTTTATTGCTGTCGGAGTAACCTAACATGATTTCCTGTAGGTTTTTTGGCTCTAGTTCGGGTAAATTGAGGAAGGATGATGATTTATCGACATTCTCATATCCCCCCACTAAACAGGCACGATAAAGGGGCAATTCAAACAATTCTGTCATTACCTCTGGGGCTCGTTTTAAGTCTTCTACGGTTTCAAATAGAGGCACGATACGAATGGTTGTCATGCCTAAAATGGGATCGTATAATCCAGCTTCTTTTGCCAGTAACAATACTTCTAAGACATCACTGACATAGTTAGTCATGCTGATAATATAGGTATGACAAATATCTAAGCCAAATTCGATTTGTAATGATCTCAATACTTTAAACGTTTCGATCGTCTCTTGAGTATGATCGGAAAAAGCCACTTCATTGGGAATTAAAGGGCGACGGGTTTTTAATTCTTGGGTTAACCATGCTGTTTTTTCGGCTTCGGATAAGTCGTTATAGGGTTTCTCTAATATTCCTAAATACTCGGCAATTTCATTTAATGCTTCTGAGTGACGGGAGGAGTCTTGACGGAAATCAAGGGGAGTAAGATGGAATCCGAATATTTCTACTTGACAGATTAAATGTTCCAATTCTTTACAGTGTAATCCTGTACGTTCTAGGTTGTCTTTAATTAGGTTTAAATCTGCTAAAAAGTCAGCCGTAGTGGGATAAACGTTATCGTCTTTGTGTGCCAGTTTAATGGATTTTCTGGTTTCAGGGTTGGATAAGGCTTGATTTCGGGCTTTAGTATTTTGCAATTTCTGCTCAATATAGGCTATTTTCAGGCGATAAGGCTCTTGACGATAGCGGACATAGTATTTATCATACACATTAGCCATGAAGATACGATCGCGCTCTAGGGAGTCTAACAATTCAGGTAAAACATTACTCCAGTGTAAAGACAAACTGAGAACATCTCCTAACTGATTCACTGAATCAATGTATTTATCTAATACCAAATTGCGCTGATAACAAGCCGTTGACCATGTTACTTCTGGAGTCACAAAGGGATTACCGTCTCGATCGCTCCCTACCCATGAACCAAAATAGCAGAATTTCTGAGTGGGGGAATGTAATTTAGGAAAAGTGTTATTCAAAGCCTGTTTTAATCTCACGGATAACTCAGGGATCGTGTCAAATAAAACTTCTTGGAAGTAATGTAAGGCGTAATCCACTTCATCTAATACCGTTGGTTTAAACTGATGCAGTTCATCTGTACGCCACCAGATCCGAATTTCATCAGACAGACATTGACGGTAATTTTCTGCCTCCCAAGAATTAGTTAATCCCATAGCTCGATAAGATTCTTCGGCGCGATCGAGATGTTCTAAAATATGAGAGATACGTCTTTGTTTTTTCCGAATGGTGTGACGCACAATTTCGGTGGGATGGGCGGTGAAAACCAAACTAATATCCAACTCATCTAATAACTGCTGAATTTTTTGGGGAGGCATATTCAAATTTTTCAAATGGGGAAAAAGCCAGTGAAAAGTTCCGCCACTACTAGGATTTGATTTGGGGTGAAAATAACTTTCTTCCCCCACAAATGAACCTTTATTCAAACTATTGGTAGAAGGTTTTTGAATTGCATTAACTTGATCCTCGGTAGTGCTACGGCGAATCAGTTTTTGTGTTCTTTGTTCGTAATGTTGCTCAACGATATTAATTAACTGAAAGTATAAAGCAAAAGCACGGGCGGCTTTAATGGCATCATCTAATTCCAATTCTTCAATCCACTTACTCACCGAGAAATTTTCATCTTCTGTTGTTTGCCCTTCTGGGGAACAAGCTGACTTTAACCTTTCTAACAAATCTATCAATTCTTGTCCACACTCGTTAGTTAATACTGATTCCCACAAATTCTCGACTAATTTCAGGCGGTGACGGAGCAATAATTCTGAGCTAGAATATATACTTAAATCTTCTTGATAATTAGTAGTTACTGAAGTCATAATATTTTTTTTACTTAATCTATACTTTAACTCACGATATTATTTCTGATTTAACCACAGAAAAGAAAATATCACTAACCAAAATAATTAACAATATAGAGAACAGTCCTAATGTAGTAAGCAACAGTTCATACGGTTCTCTTGCTTCTCGTCGTGATAAATTATTCTTTAAAAAAGGTGTTAGCCGTCAGGTATTAGGTTTTGATTGATATTACACGGGTTATTCCCTATAGCCTTACTATACTAGCAAGAATCTTTCACCTAAGACAGTTTATTTCGATACATTTTCCAAAAATACCTCAGATCTTACCTCAGTTCGATACCAATAATTTATACGGGAAGTGAGAGAGCCAAATTAATTACTGAGAGGGCGTAACATTTCTGATACTTTAATTTCAGTTTCAGGAAAAATTAAAGGTGCGATCGACTCTTGATCACTTAAAATTGTGGTAGTTTGATAATCTTGACTGTTAGATTCTCGATAAACATAGTGTTGACGTTGTTTGAGATCTAATACCCAATATTCAGGTATCTTTGCACTGGCGTAGAGTTGACGTTATGGGTTAAAATGCCGACTTCTGCCATAAGATTATATTCTCTGATGGTTAAGAGTCTCAAGGATAAGGAATTTTCGTTATTGGCGGGAGGAGTCTGAGTTACTAGCATATTCATATTAAGTTACTGACGTTACGCACTCACTAATTCATCTGTTAAGTTTTATTAGGTTTCGGGTTTCAAGTATCAGGTTTTAGGTTTGCTCCGTGTCACATAAGAATAAAGCCCAAGATTAAGGAAAAAGAATTAATTTAAAGCCATTGTGCAA
>CAYPDC010000035.1:0-32976 GCA_964409355.1 uncultured Cyanobacterium sp. | reverse complement strand
TATTTTTTCTTATGCACATTTAGTGATTTTTGTCAATGCGTAACTCCTAAATAATATACATCTCCAGAAATTATTTTTCCCTGGCTTGTGGTAAGGACTTTATCAAACTCCCCCAAATTGATCGCACCTTCCCGAAAACCGATCGCATCACCAAGCAACGATCATCCTCTTAAAACCGATCGAACTCCTAAAATTAGCTGAATTCGGGGTTCAGAGTTCGGAGCGATGCACTGAGTTGCGTCGAAGTGTTGGAAGTTAAATGTTAGATATATATATAGAAAATAAAGAAAATAAGGAAGAGGTAGAATCATTATTAACACTACGCTTTCAAACGTTTGACCATACTCAGATTATGAGCCTCTAAAGTATAGCTTATTAATTGTTAATAGTGGATTAATTGATGTTAAGTATTAGTGAAGTAGAAAAAATTATTTCTGGTTTAATCAAACCTCTTACAGATCAAGAATGGGTTTCCCTAGCCGTTGCAAATAAACGTATCTTGGCAGAAAATATCACTTCTAACTTAGATTTTCCCTACTGGGATAATTCAGCTATGGATGGTTATGCCGTTAAATATAGTGATGTTGCTTTTGCATCTTCAAAAAACCCTACTATGTTAAAGGTGATAGAAGAAATAAAAACTGGACATTGTCCCCAGAAAAAAATAAAAATGGGAGAAGCATCTCGAATTTTTACTGGAGGAATGTTACCTCAAGGTGCAGATACCATCGTTATTCAGGAAAATACCATCAGGAAAGATGACGATGTTTTTGTCACCCATCCCCCCATTAAAGGGGAATTTGTCAGATATAAAAGCTCATTTTATAAGGCGGGAGAATGTTTAATTCCTTCTGGAAGTCGTATTAATCCCCCTGAAATTGCCATTTTAGCGACTGCCCAATGTTTAACTATCCCCGTAGTGCGATCGCCTCGGATAGCTATTATTTCTAGTGGAGACGAATTAATCAATCCCCAAGAGACTTTAGAAACGGGGAAAATCATCGACTCAAATCAATATCTAATTGCTAGTTTTTTGAAGCAAAATGGTGCAATTCCCATCCCATTAGGGATTATAGCCGATGATATAAACGCCCTTAAAGAAACGGTGAAAACGGCCTTAGCAAAAGCAGACTTAATTATTTCTACCGGAGGAGTATCTGTGGGGGAATATGACTATGTGGATCAAGTTGTTGAAAAACTGGGGGGAGAAATCAAGGTTAAAAACGTGAAAATGAAACCGGGTAAACCTTTAACCGTTGCTACTTTTGAAGGGAACAAGTTATATTTTGGCATCCCCGGCAATCCCGTTTCTACTATGGTAACTTGTTGGCGTTTTTTAAAAGGTGCGATCGCACTCTTGTCAGGGGAGAAAAACCCTCCTCCTTTACCCATCGTCAGGGGGATAACTTCTAATTATTTACGCTCTCAAGGTACAAGAGAAACTTATTTATGGGGTTATACAACTCTTATTAATGGTTACTATCACTTCACCATAGCACAAGGATCTCACAATTCAGGTAATTTAATCAATCTTCAGGGAGTCAACAGTCTAGTCATTATTCCCGAAGGGGTAAATTTAATTGAAATGGGAGAGGATGTCTTTATCTTTCTCATTCAATAACTTCAGTTACTTAATTGATAACTTTTGGGACTTTGAGCAAATTTGCGTCGAAAAGCTGTACTAAAGGCTTCAGGGTTGTTATATCCTACCCTGTGGGCGATTTGGGCTATACTTAAATTAGAATCTCTTAGTAATTCTTGGGCTTGTTCCATGGGATAATTATACAAATAACCAAATACTGTTGTCCCGAATAGTTGTTTAAATCCCTGTTTTAAAGTGCGATCGTTTAAGCCGACTTTTTGGGATAATTCTTTTAAAGAAGAGGGATTAAGATAAGATTTTATTAAAATCTCTTTGGCATATTCTATTCGATCGAGGTCATCTTTTTTTAAACTCAATTTTTGAGAGCAAAAAGCGGAGGAATCGCAACAGTGAAATTGTAAAGCAAATAATTCTAGGGCTTTACTTTCTAAGTATAATTGCTTAGTTAGTCCACCATAAGGACATTGATCAATTTGATGTAAGGCTTTTAAAATTTCTGGACTATTTTTCCCTAGGGGTAAGTGAAATTGTGAAGTGATATTTCCCCGAATCAAATTTAAAACAGGATTAGAGGTGCTTTTTTCCTCTGTATCAAAACCATGAAAATAGTCCACTGGAGCATAAATACTTATTACTTTATAAAACTGATAATATTTAGGTTTCAGGGTTTAGATGCTAATTCTTTATTGAGTTAATTTTTGATTAATCAAAAACGCTTCTAACCTTATTCTTATTACTTAGTAAAATAGACATCTTCAGAAAAAAGTTTTCATGGGGAAACTCAGCTTATTGCATCTGTCGCCATGATTGAGTCAAGACTGTGCCAGCAGATTTAGCAAAAATAAAAGTTAGCAAAAAACCGACAATTAAATCTGGGAGGATGGAATTAGTAATAGAAACTAATATGGCGGCTATCAATACTGATGTATTGGCAATGATGTCGTTGCGAGAACATAACCACACGGAAGACATATTGAGGTTATCTTTGCGATGACGAGCTAATAGTAAAAGACAGAATAAATTAGCTAATAATGCCACAATCCCAATGACTCCCATGATTGAGGGGGTGGGGGTCGCAACGGTAAATAATAGATAAATTGCTCGGGCAAAAACTGCGATCGCAAATAAAAACATAACTATTCCTTTGAGGAAAGCCACTCCAGCTTGAGCTTTAATGCTTTTGTTAATCACATACAAACTACTAGCATAAACTAGAGCATCTCCTAACATATCCAATGAATCTCCCGTTAAAGAGAGGGAGTCGGCTTTAATACCTGCACCAAACTCAATCAGAAACATCAGTAAGTTTATAAAAAGAACTGCCCAAAGTACCTTTGCTTGCTGTTTTTTGAGCTTTGACAACTCACTGGCTTTAGCTTGACAACAATTATCACTCATAAATAATTTTTTATTCTAATACTCAAATGAATATTAGAATGTTATCACAAAAAATCAAAATTCAAGGAAATGTCAAAATATAATCTTAGATAAGTTGACTAAGAGTGTGACGAAGAATATCGGCAACACGTTGATCTTTTAAGGAATAGTAAGCCAATTTACCTTCATTCCTGTATTTGAGGATGTTGAGATCACGCAGTTTTCGTAAATGATGAGAAGCGGTAGCGATTTTGATTTTCAAAAAAGAAGCCACATCACACACACAAAGTTCATCTCCATTACTCAAAGCAAAAAGAATCTTCAAACGGGATTGATCAGCTAAAGCACTGAAAATAATTTCAGCTTTATCTAACACATCTGCTTCTGGAAGTGCCTCACTAGCTTGATTAACTAAATCAGTATTAAAACAACGTACTTGGCAAATATCTTTTGGCTTAATCTTGGTCACAAATTTCAACGGAGTTTAATGTTTACATAATAAATTCTGCATCTTTTCGCTACTGTGTAAAGAGACAATCTTTGTGGGTTGGTTCAAATCATATCACAGTTTGGAAAATTGTGACGTGATAGAATACTTTATCTGGGGGTAAGAAGCCAACACTATAATTTTTAATTCAGTGGAGGTATTTCACTTGAAGGTGTCTGAATCGGTAGTGTTTGATTCTCTGTAGGTGTTAATTCTAATTCCTGCTGTTTTTTCAATAGCTAAAGCCGTATAACGACGAGATTCGGAAGTTTTTCCTGCCGTAGAAATTCCCTTCAATAAAGCAGTATTAGTAAACCCTAAAGTACAAGTAAAAATGGGCAAACAACCTGAATATTTTTCTAGCCATTGCCTCCCCTTGTCAATTTCCGTATAAATTTTAATATCAGTATCTTTAAAATATATCATTCAAATATATCTCGCCATGCCTCTTTTTCTGGGTACATTTTTATAACTTCTCGCAGTAAACTCTAATTAGGTTGATCATCTTTCCAATTACCATCAATTATCGTGCCATCAGCAAAATTATAAACCCCTTTACCGTTTTTCTTACCATTAACAAACTCACCTTTGTAGGTGTCGCCATTGGCATAATCACAAATAACGTTGCCGTTTAACTGGTTATTTTGAAATGTACCTTGACACACATCACCATTAGCAAAGGTAAATATTCCCTTACCCTCAAATTGCCCATTGACAAATTCACCATCGTAACTATTACCATTGGCAAATTTATAAATACCCTTCCCTAGCTGTTTCCCGTTGTCAAAATCTCCCTCATAAACTCCCCCATCGGCAAATTTATAGACTCCTTTGCCGTGAGGAATACCATCTTTAATGTCTCCCTCATAATTATCTCCACTGGCATATTTCCTGATACCCTTACCAGTGATTCTTCCTTGTTGAAAAGTGCCTTGATAAATACCACCATCGGCAAAAGTATAAATTCCTTCTCCTTGAGGTTGATTATCCACTAAGAATCCTTCATATCGATCGCCATTAGCATAAGTACAAATGCTCTGACCACGCCGACCATTGATTTTACCATCCTTTATTATCATACCAGCACAAGTATCGCCATTGCTGTGAGTAAGTTTTCCTTCTCCTTGGGGTAAACCGTTAACGAAATTGCCTTCATATTTGCTACCATCGGCGGAAGTATAAATTCCTTTACCCTCTGGTTTACCCTGTTTAAATTCACCCTCATACTTATCCCCTTGAGGAAAAACTCTAATTCCTTGCCCTTCAAATTGACTTTTTTCAAATTCCCCTTCATAATAACCACCATCAGCAAAGGTGTATTTGCCTTTCCCTTGCTTGTCACCATCGACAAAATTACCCTCGTAGCGATCGCCATTACTAAAAGTACATTTACCTTCACCGTTAAGATTACCTCCTGAAACGCTACCTTCACATTTGCCACCATCAGGAAGGGTGATAGTATTGGCAAAAACAGACAATGATGTCATGGTAATTTCGCTGATAATAACACTGAGTAAGGATGTGAGTAAGAGATTTTTTGCTTTCATAATAATTTAATTTTTTGTTTGATTTTCAATGTTGTTTATATTAGACTTCTCCAATAATTATTTTTATACGATCAAAAATGACAATAAATATTATTAATTTAATGATTTCGATATTGAAATTGATTTAATTTTTAATTTCTGGAGATGTCTATTGTTTTATATTGTTGGATTACGCTGACGCTAATCCAACCTACTTTAAAGTTTTGTAGGGGGGATTAGGCTGGAAAAAGACTTAAAATTAAGAGTAAAATTTACATTTATTTGCCGTAATTCCCTGATTTCGACTAATTATCAACACTTTCAATGGAATTATTTGGTATCTCTGAAGGCAATATTTCTGTAGGTTTTACCTCTAATTCCTGCTGTTTTTTCAATTCGGCTTCCCTTTTTTGCCTTTCAACTCTAGCTTGAGCTTCTCTTTCTTGACGCTCTTTTTCTAACTGTTGTTGACGTTGTAATCTTTCTCTTTCCAGTTGTGCTTGTGTTTCTTGACGCTCTTTTTCTTGGCTTAATCTTGCCTGTCTTTGTGCTTCTTCTTTCTTCTGACGGGCAATGCGATCGAACTCGGAACCTGCTACAGTAAAATTAATACTAACCTGCACCGTAGCATTATTAACACTAGGAGAAGAAAAACGCATTTTTTTGGCGGCTAACAATGCCTGTCGATTCACCTCCCCGTTACTATGGGGATTCACCACACTTACCCCCAAAACATTACCGCTATTATCCAGATTTACCTTAACGGTGGCTTTGCCTTCAACCCCTTGTAACTCAGATGGATAAGAAGGATTGCAATTACTAATACATTTAATACTCTCAGGAGGGGGAGGAGTTAATTTAGCTTGGGGGCGTTGTGGTATAGATTGACTGGTAGCAGAAACATTACTAGGAATAGCCGAAACCGTATTTTGCGAGTTATTGTTACTATTTTGGCTATTATTACGACTCAGGCTATTTCTTAAATTATTTATCTCCTCCTCTTGACTATTTACCGCCGAGGGGGTGTTACTATTACCACGAGAGAGTCTGCCACTGGAAACGGGCATATCTTCACTGACAGGCGCAACGGTGGCAGTTTGATTACTATTATTATTTTCTACCCTTGCATTGGAGTTAAAACTATTACTCAAAGGGTTATTACTACTATTTTCAATGGGTTTCACGGCACGGGGTGCGTTATTTCTCGCTAAAGTATTACTGGTTAACACTTCTTGGGGTTGAGTGATAGAAGGTTGAGGGGAAGGGGTGATATTGGGTTGGGGAGAGGGAGGGAGAGAGGGAATGGGAGAAGGGGAAGTTGCTTGAGGTTGAGGTATATTTTTGACAACTTCTGGGGTTTTTTGCGGTTGAGGGATATTTTTAACAACTTCTGGGGTTTTTTGCGGTGGAGGAGTAGGAGTTGTTTTCGCTACTGGTGGTTTTTGCGGTGGAGAAGTAGGAGTTGTTTTTGCTACGGGTGGCGTTGGGGTTTTTATCTCCTTTTTTTTAACGGTGGGTTGAGGTTTTTGTTTTTTTGCCTTGGGTTTTTTTGGGGTTTTAGGTGACTCTGTTTTTTTTGCTTTGGGTTTTTTTTCAGGTTTAATTTCGGGTTCTTGCACTACTATAAATTCAATGGGTTTAATTTCTTCGGTTAAGGGTTTTTCCATAGAATTTAGTGCCGTAAACATAATACCATGAAGGGCGATCGAACCTATAACCCCTATAGTGATAAGTTTACGAGTTTTTTCGGTTTCCTGTTGACGTTGCTCAATACAAGTTACTGAATCAGTCATGATGAATTAATTATCTAATATAAATCTGGCTATAGGGATTTCCCCCTAGTTTTGCTCTTTTTGCGATACTATTGCTATTTATTAGTATTAATAACTTAACTTTGCTATCTTATGATCTTAAATTAATTAGGAAGAATTTGCAACAAATTTTAGCAAATTAATGTAAATAACTGAATTATTACAAGCAGGGGTGTCATCTCAAATCCCTTGTTAGTGTTTTCTGTAATTGCGATACAAGTTGTGCAAATTAACGTCACCTTACACCATAGCAGGGTTTTTCTCAAGAAACAACCTATTTAAAGTTTTATTGATTGTGTTTGTAGTTGTTTTAGTACAATTATTCTAAGATCAATCATTTGGAAAGTTATTAATATTTACTAGCATTAAAGAAAAAATTTTGTTATAGTAAAATCTTAGTTTAATCAATATTATTTGCAACTAATCTTTAAGTTTAGCTCTTTATATAGCAATCAGGAATCATTTATGAGAAATTTAAACTAAATTCCCCCTTTATTTAAGGGGGGTTAGGGGGGATCGTATTCTCACAACTCATAACGGACTGCTATATAGGATGCCAAAGGTACAGCGTAAAGAGGTAATTTTAAAGCATCAAACCTTAATTTATGAGGGCAAAATATTGATAAAACTCTGTATAAAAAATATACACAAACCCGTATTAACTAAATCAAATTACAGGATATTAAAGTCAATGAAAAAAACAATTTCAATTATCTTCAGTTTATGTTTATGTTTAGGTTTATTCCTATTCAGTGGTTATACAGAAGCTAAAGCCGAAATGCTTAATAATAAAACAGATTCAGCAGAAACGGTTGTAGGAAAGGAAGAAATTACCTCTCCTCAAAAAATATTGAAAACTGAGTTAAAAGAGGAGAATTTAACTTCAGAAAAATCGGAGAAAAACTTAAAGGAAAAAGTTGCTGTTAAAGAAAAATCTGAGACGAAAGAAAAGAAAAAAGAAGGGAAAAAACATGGCAAAAGCCACGATGAAAAACAGACTGAATCCAGTGACAGTTAATTAAGGTGATTTCTAACAATAATTGTATCCGTATGATCCCCCCTAACCCCCCTTAAAAAAGGGGGAAATTATTGAAAAGATTGGTATATTCTTTCTTGGAAACCACCTAAGTACAAAAAGCCGTTAAGTTAGTGTGACGATTACCGTTCACTAACTATAATACGGCATTAAACACAAATACAAATAATAGTCTTAGTATATATAATTTTGTCCCTATTTTTAATTGAATCACTCAAACACAAATACAAATAAGAAAAATTGAATAAAAATGAAACTAAATTTATGGCTAGTTTTAGCTGGTTTGATTTGTTTTCCCGTTATTCCCGTTAAGGCTGAAACTAACCCTAATCTATCAATAATGAGGGTAAGTGATTTAAACTCGGTGGAAACCACCGCTCAATATTTAACTCAAAATAATCTAGTTACTATTACTAACATTGAGCTAAAAACCGATAATAGTGAATCTCTTTTATTGATAGAAACGGATATTACTGGCTCGATCGCCCCTATGATTATGTCAGAAGGAAATGATTTAATTATCGAAATATTGTCTGTTAATATTTCATCAGAGATACCTCGATTATTTATCCCTGAGAATGATGATTCTAACATTGAACAGGTTGTGATAACGGCTTTAGAGGGGGAAGGAGTACGCATTGTTGTCACGGGGAAAAATACTCCTTTGAAGGCGGATATAGTTAATTTACCAGTAGGTTTTGCTTTTGATATTCAAAAAACTAATATCGCCCAAAATCCTGAAAATGATATAGAAATTATCGCTACAGGAGAAAAGGAAGCGGAGGCTGAAAGGGATATTGTACCTCAAGTTGAAATTCAACGACAAGAAATTCTCGATCGACCAGATCGCAGTTTAGGAGATGTTATTCAACAGTTACCCGGTGTTTTAATGGATGGGCCTCCGGGAGAGAATAAAGATGTAAGATTGAGGGGGTTAGACAAGGAGTTTACTCGTCTTCAAATTGATGGGGTGACATTGCCTGATGGTGGAGAAAAAAGGGAATTTCAAACCAATCGTTTACCTTCATTTTTTGTGGATAATGTGAGGGTAATTCGTAATAGTAGTGCAGAATTTGAAGGGGATGGTATCGCTGGAAGAATTGCTGTGGATACCATCCCGATTCCTGACTTGGGAGAATATGTATTTGAAGGTCGTGTTGGTTACGGTGGGCAAAATACCTTAACGGGAGGATATTGGGATATTCCTTTAGTGTTAGGAGAAAGACAAACAGAAAATTTTGGTTTTGTGACGGGTTTAAATTATGGTAGAAATCCCATTGATGTTGATAAAGTTAAGACTTTTTCTGATGGTAAAACCGAGACAGAAACGGAGTTTAAGGATCAAACTTTTAAAAATGGCTTATTGAAAGTAGGTTATTTTTATGATCAAGGGGAAATTATCTTACAACCTTTAGCCTTATCTTTTGAGGAATTGAAAGATAAAACGAAAATTAATGAAACTCCTGCCACTAAACCCAATGAAAAACCGAAAATCGATCGAGATGAAGAAAAAGAAGATCAATCCCGTGATACTTGGGGTATTGGTATTGAACATAATCACCGTTTTGACAATGGTATCGCATTGGCTTCTCAGATGGGTTATTATACCAGTGGTGAAAACAAAGATAAAACTACCGAAAAATTTAAGCAAGATATTTTTGATAAAACTCAACTAGAAAAGGAAAATAAACAAGATAGTATTTGGAATTTTACCAATAATGTTACTATCCCCATTGAAGGAGATATTTCCCAAGAAATTAAGCTAGGTGTCGCTTTTCGCTTTCGTGATCGATTTCGTGACAAAACAAGGGAAGAAATCGATAAAAAAGGCAAAATTAAGGATATTACCGAAGGAAAAGATAACTATAACATTACTGAAAATTATTTTGCTGGATTTATCCAAAACCAAATTTTTATCACTGATTCTTTTAGTATCTTACCCGGAGTTAGAATCGAACACGTTGACTTGACTACTGGTACAAAGGGTAACATTTCTGATGTGAGTAAGTCCATTACAGATGTTTTACCTTCTTTGCATTTCCTTTATCAACCTATCCCTGATCTTAATCTCAATTTAGCCTTTTCCCGTAGCTTAAACCGCCCTAAATTTGATGAATTATCACCTTTTATTGACGATAAAGGCGATCGTCTCGTCATTGGTAATCCTGAACTAGATCCCGCTCGATCGTGGAATATTGATGTCGGTGGTAAATATCAAACAGAATATGTTGTTTTTGGACTCAATTTCTTTCAACGTTGGATTAATGGCGTAATTGAAGAAGTCGCTTTAGGAGAAACTCCAGACGGTGATGAGCTTTTTCAAGTACAAAATGTTGGCGATGGTTGGACAAATGGCTTTGAATTAGAACAAAGTTTGAATTTTGGTTTTACGGGAGTAGAAGGGTTGAAAGGCTTAACCTTATGGGCAAATCAGAGTTTTCTAAGTTCAGAATTAGAAGACAGTTTCGGTAATAAAAACCCCTTTAAAGATCAACCTGATTTTATCTCTAATTTAGGCTTTGATTATAATTATGAACCTTGGGGAACTGTAATCTCTCTGTATTGGAATTATATAGGCGATCGCCAAGACTTTCAAGCCACAGGGAAAGTAAAAACCATTGAAGCCGCTTCAACCCTAAATTTAGGCATTAGACAAAGAATTACGGACAACTTAGGGTTATATTTCGATGCCTTCAACCTCACCAATGCCAAAAAAGTAGAAACAGAGGTAGAAACCAATGGTAAATCAAGCCGAAAAGAAGAAAGTTTCGGGCAAACCTACATTATCGGTATTAACTGGAAATTTTAACCTCTGATCCCCTTAAATAGACATCGCCAGAAATCGGACTAGAAGCCCGAAATACCGTTGAAAAATCAGAATTTTTGGAGAAATCTAATAAATTAATCAATTATTAGAAAACAAGCCTCCCCTCGCCTTGTGGGAGAGGGGTTGGGGGTGAGGGTAATAAATTTTGATACCAACAAAAAATAGATAAATCCAATCAAAAACCAACAATGCTATTTATTAAAAAATCCCCTTTTCCCCCTAATTTACCTAGTTTAATACGAGATTTATTTAAACTTTTATGGACTTATCCAAGATGGTTAATAGCCGCCATTTTATCAACTATTATATTATCCTCCCTTGAACCAAGTATGGCATGGATGAGTAAATCTTTTATTGACGATCTTAAAGATAGTAGTAACGTTAATATTAGCGATTCTTTACATCAATATATTGTAAAATTTGGCGGTATTTTTCTAGGTTTAGCCATAATCAAATTTGGAGATAAAATTATTGATAAAATCTTTGAAACTAAACTAATTTTACTCCTTCAAACAACTTATCTTGACAGGAGAAAACAAGAAAATACTACCGAAGACGTATCTAAAATTTTATTTGATTGTAATAAAGCAAAACCTGGTATAGATGTTATTCATAAAGATAGCTGGAAAATAGTTTCTCAAACAATTTCAGTTATTATTTGGCAATTAAATCTAGCACCAGAATGGCTACCAGCTTTATTTATAGCAGTTTTGCCACCTATGTTTATCGGATTTATTTTTAGTGGCTTTATTCAAAAAGCAAGTTTAAAAACGTTAGAAATTCAAGCAAAAATAGCCTCCTCTACTACTAAAGAAAAAAACCTCGAATTTGCCCGACATCAAGATTCTTTTTTATCTCAGGTAATGAGACTAGAAATGTTTAAGCAGGGTACAGAGATATTAGTAGATTTATTAACATGGTTTGGTTTATTAATTTTAGTAATTACCGCCTCCATATTACCTTTTAATATTTTACCCCAACAAATAACCGCAGGGGATTTAGTTTTATTTTGGGTAAACCTCAATTTATTATCAAAACCACTGGGTGAAATTGCTAAAGTATATAACAAAGCGAGGGAATCTTACCCCGCATTAGTGAGAGTTTTACAACCTAATAATTAAATATCAACTAATTTTAACTATGATAAAAAATATTGCTTTACAAACTCATAAAATAATCGGTATAACTATTGCTTTTATTATGATCATAATTGCCTTGACTGGTAGTTATTTAGTATGGGATAGGGAAATAAATCCCGTGATTCGTCAAAATATTCATCAAGTAAAATTTAATGAAATAGTAAGTAATAATTTATTAGAAAAAACTATTGGATTAGTTGCAGAAAATTACCCTAACAGCAAACTAAATAAAATAATTTTACCCCAAAAAATTAACCATCCTTATCGTTTAGTAACAACATCTCAAGATAATATTAGAGAAGATATTTATATTGATCCCTATCAAGAAAAAATATTAAAAATATATCAAAGAAATAATAGTTTTGATCCCATTATTAGTAAAATTCATACAGAATTATTAACGGGAAATCTGGGTAAAATTTTATTAGGATTATCCAGCATTGGTTTATTGATTTTAGCTGTAACGGGATTATATTTATGGAAAGGATGGAAAAAATTAACTTTAGGGTTTAAAATTAGATGGTCATCGAAACCCCGTTTTTTAAATTATGACTTGCACCAAGTAACGGGTATTTTCTCTTTAATTTTAGTGGCAAACATTGCCCTTACAGGTGCAGTTTTAGCTTTAGATAAACCCCTTCGAGACATATTTATTAAATCTCCCTTAGTCACTCAAGAAACTCCTATTTTATCATCAAATGTAAAGGTAAATAACTCATCTTTAGATTCAATGTTAGACACAGCAAAAAATAGTTTAACTAAGGGAAAAATTACTGAGATTAAATTTCCACAACGGCAGAATATTATTGAATTTCGCTATAAATTACCCCATGAAATTACACCCCTAGGCAAAAATTATATTAGTTTTAATAGCATTAATGGAGAAATATTAAATGTCAAAAAGATTAATGAGGAAACAGCATTTAAGAGATTTAAAACATGGTGTGATGTGCTTCATTATGGTACTTTTTGGGGATTAACTACGATGATTATTTACTTATTTTTAGGGTTAATTTTAGCTAGTTTATCTCTTACTGGGTTTTTAATTTGGGCATGGAAAACCTATAAATCTCAATCTCCATTAAAAAAATTTCTGCCCTCACCCCCAACCCCTCTCCCACAGGCGAGGGGAGAATTTTTTTCTAATAATTAATTAATAGTTAAAAACTTTCGTATTTGACACTATTTGTTAGTTTTAGAAATTGACATTAAAAAGCAGGAGATTTTCAAAAGCAAATATTTCTAAAATTGCTTAAACTTATTCAAAATTAATAACTTAATACACAATCTAATTTATCAAAAAAATGCAAAGTAACTTTATTCGTAAAATAGCGGAAGGAAAACAAGAGGATTATCAAGTAAAATATAATAGTTTATCTTTAATTAAAAGATTTTCTAGTTATTTATTAAAATATAAATTTCTTTTAATTATCGGTTCTATTTTAATTTTTTCTGGTTCATTTATTCAGGTTTTAATTCCTCAAATTACTCGTTATTTTATCGATGATATTATTCCTCATAAACGTTTTGATTTAATTCCTTATTTGGCAGGTGCGATCGCACTTATTGCCTTAGTAATTGGGGGCTTAAATTTTGTAAAAAGCTATATAAGTTCATTAGTTGGGCAAAGAGTAATTTATGATTTAAGAGATAATTTATATCAACATATACAATATTTATCTTTAAGTTTTTTTGAGAATCAACGCACCGGGGCATTAATTGGTAAAGTGGTGCAGGATGTGGAAGCAGTGGAAAAATTAATTACGACTGAAGTGGTGGAAATAGTAGCGGAAATTTTTACATTTGTTTTAGTCGTTAGTTATCTTTTTTATGCAGACTGGAAAATAACAATTTTGGTATTAATTACTTTACCTTTAATGATCTATTTAACTCAATTATTAGGCTCAACTATCAGAACAGCTTACCATGATATGAGGGAAAAAAAAGCAGATATTTATAATCATTTACAAGAAACTTTTACCAACGTAAAATTAATTAAAGCCTGTGCTAATGAAGGTTATGAAATTAACCGTTTTTCTGACTTAAATGAAGCAAATAAAGAGTCGAATTTAAAAGCGGTTTTCCTATCTTCATCTTTTTCTCCCATTGTGGATTTTATGAACTATTTAGGTTATATTATTGTGCTAGTTTATGGAGCATGGGAAGTAATGGATAACACTCTAACTATAGGAGAATTGACGGCATTTTTAGCTTATCTAAACCAGATAAATCAACCAGTAAAACGCTATAGTAAAATTATCCACACGATTCAAAAAGGGGCGAGTGCCTTAGAAAGAATCTTTGAAACTTTAGACACAGAAACGGAAGTAAAAGAGAAAAAAGACGCTCTTATTTTACCTGAAATAACAGGAGAAATTAAACTAGAAAATATCACTTTTTACTATCAAGAAAATAACCCAGTTTTAAAAGAATTTAACTTAACTATTCCCACAAAAAAAACCGTTGCTTTAGTAGGCACATCTGGCTCAGGAAAAACGACGATCGCCAATTTAGTAGCCCGTTTTTATGATCCCCAAGATGGTAAAATTAAGGTGGATAATTATGACTTAAAAGACGTTACTATTAAATCTTGGCGAAGTCAAATTGGCATTGTTTCCCAAGAAACTTTACTGCTATACGGTAGCGTCAAGGAAAATATTGCCTATGGCAAACCCGGAGTTAGTCAAGATGACATCGAAAAGGCGGCTAAAATTGCCCATGCCCACGAATTTATTACTGAGTTACCCCAAAGCTATGATACTATTATTGGTGAAAAAGGATTACGGTTGTCAGGAGGACAAAGACAGAGATTGGCGATCGCACGGGCGTTGGTAAAAAATCCCCATTTTTTGATTTTAGATGAAGCCACATCCTCACTGGATACAGAATCAGAATACTTGATACAGGAAGGGTTAAAGGAGTTACTTAAAAATCGTAGTTGTTTAGTAATAGCTCATCGTCTTTCGACAATTAAACAAGCAGATATAATTGTGGTGTTAGAAAAAGGAAAAATTATCGAAGTGGGAAGTCATGAGGAGTTAATAAGAAATAATGCCCGTTATGCTTATTTATATCATAAGCAATTTCCGAAACAAAATGTTGATTTACCTAATGTAATTTCTACTTTAGTTTGAGATAATATTTTATTTATCTCTCCCCTCATCTCCCTCTCCCCCTCTCATTTTCATCATTTTTCTTCAAACTCAGGTAATCTCTGTATAAAATGCTAAAAATATGGCTTGAATGGGGTTTTTGGTTACAGGTTATTATCATCATTATTAGCTATATTGCCCTTGCTTTAGGTGAGATACCCGGTTTAAGATTAAATAGGGCTTCCATCGCACTTATTACTACTGCATTCCTAATTGTTACAGGAAATTTAACGGTAGAAACTGCATGGATAGCCATTGACGGCAATACCATTATATTTTTACTCAGTATGATGATTATTAATGGTTATTTAACCTATAGTGGCTTTTTTAGTCTTTGTTTGTGGTATTTACAACAATTTACCCTTAGCCCTTTTTTTCTCATCGTTTTACTGACTTTTGCGACAGGTTTTCTTTCCGCCTTATTTCTCAATGATACTCTAGTATTAGTAACTACTCCTTTTATTTTACAGCTAACATCCCAATTACGATTAAATCCTATTCCCTACCTATTGGCGATCGCATCTGCTACAAATATAGGCTCATTAGCCACCCTTAACGGAAATCCTCAGAATATCTTAGTCGGCTCATTTTCAGGGATAAGTTACTTAGAATTTACCAAAGCCTTAATAATTCCTTCAATATTAGGGTTAATCTTGCAAATAGGCTTACTATGGTTAGTATATCCCGAAATTCGCTCTTTTAAACCGATAAATAAGCCAAAAATCCCTACTTATCGCATTCACTTACCCTTACTCAGAAAAACATTAATTATCACAGGAATTTTACTCATAGCCTTTGTGATAGGCTTACCCCTTCCTGAAAGTGCCTTTTTTGCTTCTGCCTTACTTCTGATTACTCGCCGTCTTAAAGCTAACAAAATTCTAGCTTACATTGACTGGTCATTATTAGTGATGTTTTCGGGGTTATTCATCCTCACTCACTCCGTAGAATCCTTAAATTTATTTGCCTTTGTCAGCAACTGGTTAAATAACTCTTTTTATTTAGTGATAATTACCATCATTTTATCAAATTTAATATCCAATGTTCCATCTGTGTTATTATTACAAGGCTTAATCCCCGAACCAACAACCCAACAATGGATATTATTAGCTAGTAGTGCCACCATAGCTGGAAACTTGACTTTATTTGGTTCAGTAGCTAACCTTATCATGGTAGAAAGTGCTAAGTGTCAAGGTTATAAGTTATCTTTTTGGCAACATTTTCGCTTTGGTTTACCCTTAACTATCCTTACCGTCACAATAATTTATTTTGTTGGTTACTAATTTCTGATTAAGGTTTTCCCCTCATTTTGCAATTCTTTTGGGATGCTATTGCTACTTATTTGCGTTAACAGTTAAACTTTGCTATATTAAAATATTAAATTAATTAATAATAATTTGCAACTAAATTTTAGCAAGTAAATGTCAACTATTGAACTATTACAAGCAGGTGGTATCGTCTCAATTCCCCTGTTATTCTTTTCTGTTATTACCATCGCTTTAATTATAGAGCGTTTTTGGTTTTGGGTCAGAATTAAGTCAAGGGAAAGGGTTTTAGTGAAACAGGTATTAAAAATTTATCCCTCAGATTCTGTAACGGCAATGGTGAAACTACAAAAAAATATTGATTTACCCATCGCCCGAATTTTTTTAGAATCCCTCGAATTGCAAAATCCTAATGCAATAGAATTTCGTTTAGCTTTAGAAACTGCTACCCAAGCAGAGTTACCCTTATTGAAAAGATTTAACACTTTTTTTCAAACGGTTATTACTGTCGCACCGTTATTGGGGTTACTCGGCACAATTTTAGGTTTAATTGAATCCTTTGCCTCCCTTGAGTTAGGTAATGCTGGAGGCACAAATACCGCAGGAGTAACAGGAGGTATCAGTGAAGCCTTAGTTTCTACGGTAATGGGCTTAGTAGTTGCGATCGTTACTTTAATGTTTGCCAATGTTTTCCGCTCATTTTATCTGCGTCAAATCGCCTTAATTCAAGAATACGGTGGGCAATTAGAGTTGTTATATCGTCGTTTTTATGAAGAAAAAGGAGAAAAATTCTATGCGAATACCTGAAGAGCAAGATGTGCAAGGAGAGATTAATATAGTGCCAATGATTGACGCTATTTTCTCTATTTTGGCATTCTTTATTATATCTAGTATTTCTTTGATTCGATCAGAAGGTTTACCCGTTAATTTACCCTCTGCAACTACTACTGAATCTCAAAAAGTTGCTAATATCAATGTCACTATTCAACCTGACGGCAAAATTTTCGTCAATAAACAACCCATTCAAGTGGATAGTTTACAGGGTGCGGTAACAAAACTAATCCCCGATAATCAGCAAGGGATGGTAATTATTAACGCCGATGAAAAAGTCAATCACGGCATAGTAGTAGCCGTTATGGATGAAGTGAGGCAGGTAAAAGGGGCAGGATTGGCGATCGCATCGAAGAAAAACTAACTCATATATTTACCACTAAGAGTACAGTAATAATTCTTTATTTGCTCTTTTAACGAGAAACAAAACAAAAATCAATTATGGAGAAAAAATTGACAATGAATAACAAAAAATCAAAATCTTTACAATTACTATTAGGTTTAACTTTAACTACCACTTTATTTAATTCCACCGTAGTAAACGCCGAAGAAAATATCAACCTAGAAAAATCTGCTACATCTACTTATCTCATGGCACAACAAGGCGGAGAAGGTGGCGAAGGTGGAGAAGGAGGCGAAGGTAGCGCACCAATGAATCCTCCTGAAGGTGGAGAAGGAGGCGAAGAAATGAGCGATGGAGAAGAAGCAAATGCACAGTTTCAAGATAAAATGAGTGGCACGGAATTAGTTAATGCTTTACGTCAAGGAGGATTTATTATTTATTTCCGTCATGCCCAAACAGAAAAAGACTATGCTGATCAGATTAACGCAGTAATGGGGGATTGTTCCACCCAAAGAATGTTAAGCGAAGTAGGGTGGCAACAATCAAAAATGATTGGAGAAAGTTTCCGTAAACATCAAATTCCCGTGGGAGAAGTTATGTCTAGTCAGTATTGTCGCGCTTGGCAAACAGCAGATTTAGCCTTTGGTAAGTATGTCAAAAATGGCGCACTCAATTTCCCCAAAGCCGAAGATTACACCGATGAGCAAGTAGCACAGATGAAAGCTAAGTTAATGCCCTTATTGACAGCAGTTCCAGCTAAAGGTACAAATACAGTTATCGTGGGGCATGATGATTTATTTGAGGCGGCAACAGGTATTTATCCTGCACCTCAAGGTATGGCGTATGTAGTTAAACCTGATGGGAAGGGCGGATTTGAGTTAGTTGCTAATATGTTACCTGATCAGTGGATGAAATTTTAGCTTTTAGACAACCAGCACACTCTATTTTATTTTTGATTAATGATTCTTGAATTAGAAAATATCTTATCTCCAGAGACGTTGAGGGTTATTGAAGAAAAACTGAATCAAGCTGAATTTGTGGATGGGAAAAATACCGCAGGTTGGTACGCTAAAACTGTTAAAAATAATCTACAAATGCCCATGAAGTCTCCAGAGGCTGAAATGTTGAATCAGATTATTTATTCTGCTTTGGAAAATAACCTTATCTTTCAGATGGCAACTTTACCTAAACAAATTCATTCTTTGCGATTTAGTCGTTATGATGAGGGAATGAGTTATGGTTCTCATGTTGATAATGCTTTAATGGGTATATCTACTCTGTGGCGATCGGATATTTCCTTTACTCTGTTTCTTAATTCTCCTGATGAATATCAAGGAGGAGATTTAGTGTTAGAAGAAATCAACGGCGAAAAATCTTTTAAGTTAAATTCTGGTTCTTTAATACTATACCCTTCTTCTACTTTACATCGGGTAGAAAAAGTCACCCTCGGAGTTAGAAACGTTGTGGTAGGTTGGGTTCAAAGTTTGATTAGAGATGGATTTAAGCGTGAAATTTTATTTGATTTAGATACGGTGCGACGCTCTATTTTTCAACAACAAGGAAAAACCACTGAATTTGATTTA
Source organism: uncultured Cyanobacterium sp. (assembly GCA_964409355.1). Classification (GTDB taxonomy): domain Bacteria; phylum Cyanobacteriota; class Cyanobacteriia; order Cyanobacteriales; family Cyanobacteriaceae; genus PCC-10605. The sequence continues at coordinate 13,996 of CAYPDC010000035.1, read as the reverse complement.
CTCTCTAAATGTCATAGTAATTTGTTAAGATGTTTGGCTGAAAATTAACTTTTTTTAACTGAATTATTGAATATTAATAGTAAAATTGGATAGGAAACTAAAACATTGTTAACTTATAATTAATTGTTAATTAAAATTAGAGGAAACGAAAATGGAAGCCACAAAAGTTAAAGGTATTGTAAACGATAAAGGAGAATTAATCATTGAAGATAAAATTAATATTAGTGCGGGTGAAGTGGAAATTGTGATCTTAAAAATGAATAATTTAAACGATATTAAACCCCAAAATCAATTATTAATTAATCAAGAAGAAAACAAGATAAATAAACCAATTTGGGAAATAGCAGAAAATTTAATTGAAGATATGAGCGATACCGAAAAAGCTGAATTTCCTAGAGATGGAGCTATTGAACATGATCACTATATTTATGGAACACCTAAGATAAATAAATAGATAAATTGATGAAAAAAATTTTTGCAGATACCTTCTATTGGGTAGCTTTAATTAATCCTCAAGATGATTGGCATAAAGAAGTTTTAATACTGAAGAAGTATTAATAGAAGTGTTAGCTTTTTATTCAAAATCTGGTTATAACCTCAAAAATAGTAACTTACTTTAGTTCGATCGCACCCTTTCCATGATAGACAACCATCAACACAACCTCGAAAAATTTATTACTTGGGGAAGACTTATCTAAACATTGTTATCCCCAAGCCTTCGAGTATTGGTCAAGGTTAGTACCCGATCGCCCCCGTTATGTGATATTATGCAACTTTGATGAGTTTTGGATTTTCGATTTTGATTTACAGTTAGATGAACCTGTAGATATAGTCGCTTTAGAAGATTTAGGCAAACGTTACTCCGCCTTTAACTTCATGATGAGAGGGGATGTCAAATCCATTGAAAAATCCTACTTACATCATCTTTTCCCTCAGTAAACTAATAACTTAGATATTCAAAGCAAAAGAGTCAAATATGATTAAACTTTCAACTGTAAACTGGTGTAATTATTGGCAACAAGAATTAGAATCTATTATTACTTCATCGGGAGAAAAAGAATTAATTTGGCGTGAAAAAGGCTTACTGGGATATTCTGTGGAAAAATATATCCCTTTACGCCGTGATTTATATTTAGAAATTTCTGATTATCAAATGTATGAGGATGTTGTATTAACCAGTCAATATGATGATAAAAACAATAATTATTTTAATGAAGTTGGGAGAGTGAGTATAAATCAATTAATTGCTATTAATTTGCATTAAATATTAAACTTTGTTATATTAATATGTTAGTTTAATTAACAAAAATTAGCAATTATTTTGAAGCAACTCAACCTCAAACCATCAATCTTAGATCGAAATCAGTTATATCCTGTCTCCTAACTTCTATTTTTTATGTCAGTCTTAATTATAAAACAAAATGAGAATAAATCTCAAAAGTAAAAATTCACCTATTGCTTTAATTATCCCTCTGATAGTAGCGATCGCCATTTTATGGTTTAGTTTTTTTGCAAGTTTACGTTTTGGGGTTGCCGATATTTCTACTAGGGATTTATTTCAAGCCTTAACTAATCCCAACGGTTCACAAGAGCATATAATTATTCTTACATTAAGATTCCCTAGAGCGATAATTGCTTTGTTAGTAGGTGCAGGTTTAGCTATTGCCGGGAGTTTAATGCAGGGTATCACCCGTAATCCTTTAGCTGATCCTAGCATCTTAGGGATTAATAGTGGAGCGGCGTTGGCTGTAGTTATTGGTAGTATGCTATGGCGAAGTAGCGATTTAGCTGATTATAGTTTATTTGCTTTTCTAGGAGGCACTTTAAGTGCGATCGCAGTTTATTTTTTTGCCTCTTTAGGCAGTAGAGGAGTCAATCCTCTGAGTTTAACTTTAGCAGGTTCTGCCATTACTGTCTTTTGTTCTTCCGTTACTAGCGGTATTCTCATTTTGAATCAACGCACCCTCGATGAAATTCGCTTTTGGTTAGCAGGTTCGATCTCATCCCGTGAGCTAGAATTAGTATGGCAAATACTACCTTATTTTCTCATCGGGATTATTTTATCTCTTGTTTTAGCCCGACAAATTACCATTTTAAGTTTAGGGGAAGAAACCGCCCAAGGATTAGGGATAAATACTTTATGGGTTAAAGTTTTAACTATGTTTTGTGTAATATTATTAGCTGGTGCAAGTGTTGCTCTAGCGGGGCCTATTGGTTTTATTGGATTAATTATGCCCCATATAGTGCGTTTTTTAGTGGGCAATGATTATCGATGGATACTACCTTTTTCCATGATAGGAGGAGCAATTTTGCTGTTAAATGCGGATATTATGGCTAGATTGATCATAAAACCCCAGGAAGTACCCGTTGGCTTAATCTTACCAATTGTCGGTGCTCCTTTCTTTATCTATCTCATTCGCAAAAGAATTAGATGAGAGGGTGATTTTTTTACTTTATTGATTATAATTGTACAAAAATGTACAATTATTAAGATGTCAAAGAATTTTTGCAACACAATCAATCATCTTTTTTATCTCTCGCAAAGACGCAAAGGCAAATCCACAAGACACAAGGTGTAATTCAAGGAAGCAAAGCCTCTCTCAATCGATTTTAAGGATATAATTAATGTTATTCTAATAACAGGAAAAATTTTATTTAAGCATGACGATAGAAAAATGGGTGAAATCGATAACTTTTTACAAGGAATAGAAAATCAATATCAACAAAAAAAAGTTAATAATAATCCCTCAAAGGAAAATAAAACTCCTGACAAGAAGAATGATATTGATGCTTTTCTCTCTCACATAGAATCAGAAAAAAAAGTCCATCATAATAAGGGTATTGAAGATGATTTAGTCTCGGAAATAGAAACTAAATTCCAGCAGAAACAATCTCGACACTCCCCCCTTCAAAATCACCATACTAACAATGATTTACTATCAGAAATTGAATCACAATTCACTCAACAAAAGTCACAAACAAAATCAGATTCACATAACCTTTTGTCTGATATAGAAAAACAGTATCAAGCTGAAAAAGTTACTCATCCATCTCCTTCAAAATCAAATATTGCTGAAAATTATATCGCCGATATAGTCACTAATTATCATCAAAAACAAAAAGCTATTATTAGTGATAAAAAATCCCATAATTTAGAAGAAATTAAACAACAAGAATTAGAAAAGCAACGACAGGAAAAACTGCTCACGAGAAAAGCCGAAGCATGGTTAAAAAATTTAGATCCCTATTCCGATGAAGGCTTTTGGTTTGAACAATTTGCCCTATCTTATCCTAGCAAATTAGAAGCTGCGATCGACTATTTAAAAGCATTAACAAGCAGTTAAAATCCATTAATTATAACACATTTATGTTGACTATTGGCGGAACATCTATTTCTTTAATTGCTTTACTTCAGATTGTCATTGCCTTAATTTTGGTGATTATTATTGGCAAAGTTTTTAAGAAGATTTTTAAGGAAAATATCCTCAGTAAATTAAATATTGATTCTGCTAATAGAGAAACATTTGCGAATATTATTAGTTATTTTTTAGGCGCAATATTATTTATCTTATTATTACAATATTTTGGCGTGAATTTATCAACCCTCGCCGTTATAGGCGGTGGTTTAGGATTAGGCATTGGCTTCGGTTTACAGGATATAACTAAAAATTTTATTAGTGGTTTAACTCTCCTTTTTGAAAGACCAATAAAACCTGGTGATTTCATTGAAATTGAAAACATCAAAGGTTATGTAGTAGAAATTTCCACACGTTCTACTATAATCGAAACTCAAGATGGTTCAGAAATATTTATTCCTAATAGTTTTTTTATCAACCATCGTTTTACCAATTGGAGTTATAATAGTTTTACTGCTAGAATTATCATTCCTGTTACTGTTGCTTATCAATCTGACTTAGTTTTAGTTACAGAATTATTATTACAATCTGCCTATCAAGAGCCAAAAGTTTTAACACAACCTTCTCCTCAAGTTTTATTTACCGGTTTTGGAGATAATAGCCTCAATTTGGAATTGAAAATTTGGGTAAATCCCATTGATCAAGAACCCGAAATAAGAAGTAACTTAAACTTTAACATTGAACACATTTTTCGTCAACATAATATTATTATCCCTTTTCCTCAAAGAGATATTTGGTTAAAAAATCCTCAAGATTTATTATTTAAGGAAAATGTTGATAGTCACAGTAATATAAATTATAATAATGACCATAAAAAAGTCAAGAAAAACTCTATCAAAGAGATGCTTTCTCAAGTGGATTATTTTCAAGATTTTAACGAGATAGAAATGAGAAAACTCATTGAATCAGGATATAGAAAAAATTTAGATAAAGAGGAAATTTTATTTAGAGAAGATGATATAGGAGACGCTTTTTATATTATTCTTTCTGGAAAAGTAGAAGTGTTTGTGGAGAAAATTAATAAACATTTAACCTATTTAGAAAATGGTAGTTTTTTCGGCGAATTATCTCTGATGTTAGGAATGCCTCGAACTGCTACAGTTAAAGCGGTTGAACCCACTATTCTTTTCTGTATTAATCAAGTTAATTTTGGTAAATTAATCATGAAAAATATAAAATTATACGAGTTAATTGTTAACAAATTATCTGAGAGAAAAAATGAGTTAACACAAAGACAAAATGAATTGAGAAATAAGGGCTTAATTGATAAAGACGAAGACGATAATAACCCGATTATTTGGGTTAGAAATAGATTGAAAAAATTAATTACTTAATAGGGTTTCAGGTTTACGTTATTAGGTTAAATAAAAACTTTTAATTTAGAATAATCATATTTTTATTATCATTAAAATTCTTCCCTTTTCTCTATTATAAATGGTAAACTTCAAACTAGGGTATTAATTAAATAATGTGATTTTGATAAACAAAACTAGCTAATTCTGTGCGATTAGCAACCCCAGTTTTTTTAAATAAGTTACTTACATATTTTTCCACTGTTTTTGAGCTTAAATATAATTCATCTCCTATTTTTAAATTAGAAAATCCTTTCACTAAAAGTTGTAAAACTTGTTTTTCTCTATCTGTTAATTGAATATCTATTACTGAGGAAATATTCGTTTCTCTTTCTTTAATCTTATGACGATGAAATAAATGTTTAACAATAGCAATTAATTCCGGGGGATTAAACGGCTTATCTAAATAAATATCACATCCCGATTGATAGCCATTTATCCTATCTTGAATACTATCTTTATTCGTTAAAAAAATAACTGGTGTTAAACTAAATTCCCCGATTTCTCTCAACTCTTTGACTAAGGTAAAACCATTCTTAAATGGCATGAGAATATCGGATATAATTAAATTGGGTTTATGACTTTTTGCTAAAGAAATTGCTTCTATACCATTACTAGCAAGAATCACGGAATAATTGTGTATTTCTAAAGATTCTTTGAGTAAATTCCTGATAATTAAGTCATCATCAACTACGAGAATTTTCCAGATCATAATAGTTACAATTTGAACAGGGTTTCTTTCGTTTTAGAGTTCGCAATATTTTATATAGCAATCCTAAATCATTCGTGAGAAACTGAAAATAAGTTCCCCCTTTGTTTAAGGGGGGTTAGGGGGGATCAAATTCTTACAACTCATATAGTAATGCTATATAGCAATCAGTTATGATTTGTCAGATTTTTAGGTTAGTTTCTCCCCGTCCCCCTCTCTCCCTATCTCCCCCTCTTTTTTCTTTCTCGAAAATGAAACAGCTTTGGGGGTTAAGGGGGATCTAATTCTCATGACTGATTCCTGATTGCTATAATTTTATTTTATATCCTACATCTCCGATTCATGAACGTTTATTTTACAATAATTAAAATATTAAATATATCTCTTAAAAATATACAAATTTAGATAATTTTTAGCTTCAATTTTTTGTTATTACCATTTGCTCAAGTTACCAAAATGCTCAATAATTATTTACTGATAAATATCCATCAACCTCAATTTAGAAAACTACTATGGCAACGGAAATAGAATCTCGACTACACACTCTCGCCCAAGAAGCACAGGATGCGATCGCATCTTCTGAGAATTTACAGCAATTAGAAGAATTAAGAGTCGCTTATTTAGGGAAAAAAGGTCAACTATCCCTCATTTTAAAAGAAATGGGTAAATTATCCGCCGATGAAAGACCTCGTATCGGTGCGATGGCAAATGAAATAAAAGACACCATTCAAGATAATTTAAGCAATAAACAACAACATTTACAACAGGCAGAAATCGAAAAGCAGATTTTAGCAGAAACCCTAGATGTCACTATGCCGGGAGTTAGCTACCCCCTAGGTAAATCCCACCCCTTACAAAGCACCATCGATCGCATCTTAGATATATTTGTCGGGTTAGGATATACAGTTGCGCAAGGACCACAAATCGAGAGCGACTATTATAATTTTACAGCCTTAAATACTCCCGAAGATCATCCAGCTAGGGATATGCAAGATACTTTCTACTTTGAAGACGGTAGCCTCCTGCGCACTCATACATCGTCAGTACAAATTCGCTATATGGAGAAAAATGAACCGCCCATTAGAATTATAGCACCCGGTAGAGTTTATCGACGAGATACCGTTGATGCCACCCATTCCGCCGTATTCCATCAAATTGAGATATTAGCCGTTGGCAAAGGCTTAACTTTTACTGACTTAAAAGGCACAATTAAAGAGTTTCTTCGACAAATGTTTGGAGATGACTTACCTACGGTTTTTCGTGCTAGTTATTTCCCTTTCACCGAACCATCGGCAGAAGTTGATGTACAATGGCAAGGTAAATGGTTAGAAGTGTTAGGATGCGGTATGGTTGATCCTAATGTACTCCAAGCAGTGGGTTATGATCCAGAAATTTATACAGGATTCGCCGCCGGATTGGGTGTTGAGCGTTTTGCCATGATTTTACACAAAATCGACGATATTCGCCGTTTATATAATAGCGATCTCCGTTTCCTACAGCAATTTTAATGATTTGTAACAAAATAGACTCGATCGCCCCTGAGCATCGTTAGAATAAAAGCAGAGTCATAATAATCATTTTTGATTAGGCTACGGGAAAAATGAAAAAATAACCGGGGGTGACTGTTATGCCACTAGAATACATGAACATGATTTGGATTATTAGTATTATTACTATCGCCAGTATGATCTTATTACCCCTTTTGGCGTGGATTCTAACGGGGAATGACTCCCATCTACATCCTTAATTAAATAACGTTGTCATCGAAAGAAGAAAAAAAGCGAATCTGTGATAATGTAGATAGAGTTAATTAAATAGTGAGAACTAACCAAAATGGAAGTTAACGATTTGGGCTTTGTAGCTACTATTTTGTTTGTACTTGTGCCTACTGTTTTTCTCTTGATTTTGTATATTCAAACAGGAAAAAACGAAGCCTAAGACACCTATTTATCTGAATCAAAAGATAATCTATTTTATATATTATTATCCTTTACAAGGGTTTAAGACTAGAAATATTCATCAGGTGCGATCGCACTTCTGAGTTAATCTGTTTCTGGTTTTAGCCCTTCTAATTTAACCAATAATTTATCATACTCAAAGCAAGAGAGTCATTTTAGCTATCGGTTATTAATTGTTACGGGATAAATTCTCTAATTTCAATTTCATATACTTTTCCACTTCTTGATACTCCTGAATAACAATCGGAATTAACTCAGGTATCTTCTCTAGATTTTGCTCCACTACCGACATTTCTAAATGTTTACATAACTCGGAAAAATGTGTCGCCCCTAAACTCGCACTACTAGACTTTAGACTATGGGCATTGATTTTTATTTCTTCATAATTATGATTGTTGAAACCGTTAAGCAATCCTTGAATTAAATTAGGACTATCTTCCAAGTAAGTTTGTATTAGTTCACTAAAAACGATGGGGAAATCCTCTTCCCCTAACATTTCTTTTAATTCATTAATTGCTTTTGTGTCTAGTTGCACCATCTGACTATCATCATTATTTTCTGTTTCAATTTTAAGATCTATTTCAGACTCTTGATGAACTTTCCTTAAATTTTTTAACTTTTCCGTCAAATGTTCAACTCTGACGGGTTTAGATAAATAATCATTCATTCCTGCCGCTAAACAAATTTCTCGATCGCCCTCCATGGCATTAGCAGTCATTGCTATAATGTAAGGGGGATTACCCTGAAAATGACCATCAGGAGAATTCCAAAGAGTGCGAATTTGACGAGTAGCCGTTAAACCATCCATCTCAGGCATTTGTACATCCATCAGAATTAAATCATAGGACTGACGGCGGAGAGTTTCCATAACCTCCAAACCATTCGCTACCACATCCCCACGATAACCCAACCGCTTCAGAATATTAGTAATAACCTTCTGATTAATAATATTATCCTCTGCAATCAAAATTTTTAAAGGTGCGACACCTGCAATATTTTCAAAAGGAGACGCAATGGAAGAAGACAAAAAACGAGGATAATTCGAATTATGCTGAAAAATACTGATAAAAACATCCCCTAACTGAGACTGCTTAATAGGTTTATTTAAAGTCGCTACCCAATCAACTTCTTTTAAGGTTTTTTGTGTTTCCACATTACCAATAGAACTTAGCAAAATCAAGGGTAAATCCTGACAATGAGGAAATAAACGGATTTGTTTTGCCAATGCCACCCCATCCATCCCCGGCATTTGCATATCTAAAATAGCTAAATCAGGTTTATCTCGATTTTTTAAAGCAGATAATGCCTCACCTCCAGAAGCCGTCACAATAGTTTTCATGCCGAAATTATGACATTGAATCATTAATACCTGACGGTTAACCTCATTATCATCCACAATTAAAATTGACTTATCCTTAAGAATCTTAGAATGAGATTGAGTTTCATTCTCCACTAACCAATCCGAAATCCTCGTCTGAATAGTAAAAGAAAAAATAGAACCGAGATCCTCTACACTAGAATTAACTCGATAATTTGAAGGAAAATCCCCCGCTACAACTCCCTTACTTTCCACCCAGATGCTTCCCCCCATCATCTTTACCAAACGATTACAGATAGCCAACCCTAAGCCAGTGCCTCCATAATGACGAGTGGTAGAAGCATCCATCTGAGAAAAAGGCTTAAATAACTTATCCATACGATTGGCAGGAATACCAATCCCCGTATCTTTAATGGCGAAAATCAACTCATACTCAAAAATATTATCAATGGTTGATTGATTACTTATTCCCACTGAAACAACGACTTCCCCACTGTTGGTAAACTTCACTGCATTATTCAATAAATTCACCAACACCTGCCTTAAACGAGTCACATCTCCCACAATGGTTTTAGGCACTTCAGGGGCGATAAAATAAATTAACTCAATGCCCTTATTAACTGCTTTTGGTGCTAATAAATCTAAAGATTCTTCCATTACATTCACCAATGAAAAAGGGTGAGATTCTAACTCTAATTTCCCTGACTCAATTTTCGAGAAATCTAAAATATCATTGATAATCGTTAATAAACTATCTGCACTGGTACGAATTATATCCGCAAATTCTCTTTGTTCATTATTAAGAGAGGTATCTAACAATAAACCAGTCATTCCAATAACAGCATTCATGGGAGTGCGAATTTCGTGACTCATAGTCGCCAAAAACTCGCTTTTAGCCTGATTTGCTGCTTCTGCTTGTTCTTTTGCCGAATGCAACTCCAATTCTACCCTAACTTTATCACTAATATCGGTAATTGTTCCTACCAGTCTATAAGCCTCTCCTTGAGTATCGTTATCCCTTTTTGCCTTAGCTAAAACCCAAACATAATGCCCATCTTTATGTTTTAAGCGATGGGTATTTTGATACAGATTGGTTTCACCATTCAAATAACCATGAATATCCTGTAAATGTTGCTCCAAATCATCATCATGAATCCTTTTTACCCATGTATCTAAAGTTGAAGGTAAAGGATTGGATTCATAACCAATTATACGCATCCAAGCAGGGGAATAGTAAACCTCATTGGTGTTTAAATTCCAATCCCAAATACCATCATTTGTACCTGAAACCGCTAATTCATAACGCTCATCTTTTTCCCTTAATCGCTTTTCTATCGCTTTTATTTCTTTGATTTTTGTCTCTAATTCCTGAGTTTTAATTATTAGTTCATTAGTTCTTTCTGTTACTTTTTGACTTAAATTTTCTTCCGAATCTTTTAATTGATTAAATTTTTCTTGTAAAGCATGAACCATCAGACGATAATTTTCTGCTAAAACTTCAATTTCTGGTATCTCCGTTTGCTGTAGAATAATATCTTCATTATTAAAGATTTTTTCGGGTAAATTAGAAGAAATTTTACCTAAATTGTCTAAAGGTTTAACTAATTTTTTACTAACTTTATTCGCAATAAATAAGGCGATGAGGATAAGAATAAACAAAATCGCTAATGATTTGATATAAATTAAATTTAATTTATTGATATAAGGAGTAGTTGATATTTTAATGGAAATTGTCCAAGGAGTTTCTGAATTAATAGGAATTTGATAAACATAAAATGATTTACTCCATCTTGTCATGATAGGCATTCCGGGTTGAATCAAAAGCCACTGATAGAGATTTTCTCCTAATTTAATAATTTTATAATTATCACGATTAACAAAGTATTTATTCCCACTAGCTTTATTATTGCTATAAATGATTTTATTATTACCATCAAGAATAAAACTATCGACCATATTATTATAATTTTTACTCAAAAACTTTTGAATATCATCAGGTTTAAAAGAAGCGTAAATTACCGCTTTTAAATTATTATTTTCAGTAATGGGAATCATCAAAGAAAGATGATTATGTAAAGAGAGATGATCTTGATCAATATTAGTAAAAGCAATAGTTTTATTTTCTTTTACCAGTAAAAATTCTTCTGTCTCAGTAATATCTGTATCCAATAAAGACTTGCCATAAAGATTTGTTTCAGGTTGAGAGGCGATAATTTTTCCTTCCGCATTAGCGATGTATAATAAATTAATATCACTAAACATCTCTTTGATATTTTTTAACTTTAATGATAATAATTCTGGATTAGATAAGTAAGATTTATTTCTAGCTAAATTGTCTAATATTTGTATATAGTTATTTTGCCAAATAACAACACTTTCTTTCCAAGAATTACCTGTATTTTTTAAATCATTAATAATCAAATTTTCTATTTCGTAGATTGAGTTATGAGTCAGGATAACCGAAACAATTAAACTAGGAATTAGAATGAAGCCTAACAGAAGATTGAATAAACTTTCTCTAAAGGATAAGTTAACTCTTTTAACTCTATTTTTTGGGAAAAATTTAAGAGGAAAATAACTATAAATAAGGGTGGCAATTAAAACATTAACGATGGCATTGATAGGCTGTTTAAAAACTATTAAGATAGTGCCAAGATTTGAAACTTTGAGGATAAAGCCATAAGTAACAATAATTGTGGGAATACCAATTAAAAGCCAATAGCCAATATTAATTAAAACTAAATTTTTCTTGAAACGATGGTAAAAATAATTAACAAAAAAAGCCTCAGCTGTGAAGACGATAATTGCGTAAAGATGCCCCCATAAAAAATAGGTATGAATACTGGAAATAAAACCCGTTAATACTCCCCAATAAAAACCATAAAAATAACTAACAATCCAAACAAAAATACTGCCAAAAATAAAATCAACCCCAAAAAATATAGGCAATTTGAAATAATTACCCAAATAAGCCAACACAATTAAAAATATCAGCGTTATATCCAGTGATTTTGGCTTTGTCTTCATGATTTAATGAGATAGGAATTTTAAGATCATTCATTAATTCTATCAAGTAATGAGTTAGAAGTTAGGCTATTGAGGTATTGAGGTTTTGGGAAGCATGGGAAGAAATTAGTTGTTAATTATTCATTCATTACTCATTCCCTGTGCCATTTGGTTTCGGTTTTGCTCACATCCACTAGGGTGACACCTTTTTCTTTTAATAAATCTCGGATGCGATCGCCCTCCTGATAGTCTTTATTTTGACGGGCGAGGGTGCGTTGAGCAATTAAATTCTCAATCTCCTCATCGGTAATGGTAGGAGTTGAACAATGCTCAACCCTTCCAAAATCCTCTAATTTTGCCTCTAAACCGAGAACTTGAGCCAGATTAACTAAAGTATGCCATTTAGCTTCTAATTCCTCGGAAGATTGGCTGATTTTGCCCTCATGAGTCAATAAATTACCTTCCTTACGCAATTCCTTTGCCAGTTCAAAAAGCACCGCTAAACCCTCCGCAAAATTAAAGTCTCGATCGCACCCTTGACAAAAATGCTCATTTACTGATTTAATTTCTTTACAATGGGCTTTATCTGTCCAATTTAGTTGAGAACCATACTTGAAACCGAATGTTAAACCATCTTTGAGAGTATGCCAACCATTAGTTGCCGCCTCCATCGCCATTTCCGTGAAATCGAGGGGTTTACGATAATTAGCTTGAAGGATAAACAAACGCACCGCCATGGGGTCATATTTAGCCAATAAATCCCGAATAGTGATGAAATTACCCAAAGATTTAGACATTTTCTCCCCCTCAACCTTCACCATGCCATTGTGCATCCAATAAGTAGCCAAAGGTTTACCCGTCACTGCCTCCGATTGAGCGATTTCGTTTTCATGGTGAGGAAAAATCAAGTCATTACCCCCCACATGAATATCAATAGTTTCCCCCAAATTATCCCTAACCATCGCCGAACATTCAATATGCCAACCGGGGCGCCCTTTCCCCCATTGAGAATCAAAACTAGGCTCATCAGGTTTAGCACTTTTCCAGAGGGCAAAATCAAAGGATTCCTGCTTAATATTTTCTGATACATTTACCCTACCACTTGCCCCTGCTTGTAAATCCTCTAGGTGTCTGCCCGACAATTTACCATATTCTTTAAACTTGCTCACGGAGTAATAAACATCGCCCTGAGATTCATAAGCAAAGCCCTTTTCTTCCAATTCCCAAATCAATCTTTTAATCCCGTCAAGGGTATGGGTGGCACGGGGATAAGAGTCAGCTTGTTTAACGTTTAATTGTTCCATATCCTCAAAATAAGCCTGTATGAAACGCTCGGCAACTGCTTCCATGGTGGTATTTTCAGCCCTAGCACGATTGAGGATTTTATCATCAATATCGGTAAAATTTTGAATATACCTAACCTTATAACCTCTCCAAGTTAAATATCTTCTCACCACATCCCAAATAATGCAAGTACGGGCATGACCTAAATGGCAATAGTCATAAGCCGTAATTCCACAACAATACATAGTAACTTGATCTGGATTAAGGGGCTTAAATTCTTCTTCTTGCTTGGTTAGAGTGTTATATAAAGTTAGTGACATCTTGAATGAGTAATAATGAGTAATGAATTCGGAGTTGGGGGTTAGGAGTTAGGAGTTAATTATTATATGGTTTTTAGTTGGTGCTAATGCCTAAAAAGATATAATTTTAATATAACAACTTATGGCAATCCTAAATCATTCATGAGAAATTTAAAATAAGTTCCGCGTTTAAGATTAGACGAAATCACCAAGCGCAAAATTGAAAAAGCCGCCGCCGTAACTCAATCATCCCTCAATAGTTTTATTTTGACTACGGTGTTAGCCAAAGCTGATGAGATTATTCAACATCATGAAACTATGATACTTAGCGATCGAGATCAAGAGATCTTTTTTAATACTTTATTAAATCCTCCAGAAGCAAATAACGAACTTAAAAACGCCCTAATTGATCATGATAAAATGCTAGATTCAGATGTCTAAATATCGTATTTTTGCCTTTGATAAAAGTTACCAAAAAGATAATTTTAACTGCGGTATTGAAGACTTAAATATTTATATCAAAAAATATGCTAGTCAGGATATAAAAAGAAAATTTGCTCAAGTATTTATTATTTGTCCATTAAATTCTGAGGAAATAATTGGTTTGTGCTATCGCTAACCCAACCTACAAAAAATGATGAATTAATTAAAATA
>CAYPDC010000034.1:9226-33883 GCA_964409355.1 uncultured Cyanobacterium sp. | reverse complement strand
AGGATTCGAACCTACGACCAATCGGTTAACAGCCGACCGCTCTACCACTGAGCTATCGAGGATTGCTTCACGTTTATTTATTTTAGCGAAGGGGAGAAAAAAATGCAAGAGGAATTTAAAATCTTTTTTTGAAGCCACAAAAAGCTACAAAAATAATGGGGAATTTTCTTAATTTCTGACTCTTGCTTTTTGCTTACCCTAACCAGTAAACTTAGATCCAAACTAGCTTATCACTGACAATTATGTGGTTTTTTGACTGGCAAATCGACAAGACTATTATCGCAGGTAGTTTTTTGTGGTGTTTAGCCTTGTATCTAGGACTGGCTAAAATAAGGGAGATGGTGATTAATGGTTTAGATCGTTGGTTTAATTTTGCCGAACGTTTCTTATATACTTCAGAAGCAGAATTTGAACGCACCCGCAAGGGTAGAGAATCCCAAAATGCTTTTTTAGCTTCCTTAATGAGTGTGATACCCTTTCTCATTTTTGGCGTTTTTTGCAATTGGTTGGTAGAGTTGCAGTTAGGTAAAAATTGGTCTATTAGTATCGGTATTTTAGCGGTTATTTGTTGTGCTGTATATGATTTAGGCCGACGAGACTCTAAATGAGTCATAAATGATGAAAAAATCAATTTTTAATAATTTTAAAATTCATATCAATATTTCTAGAAGAGAAGAATAAAAATGTTAGCAAAAAGAATCTTACCCTGTTTAGACGTGAACGCTGGTAGAGTGGTAAAAGGCGTTAATTTTACCAACTTAAAAGACGCGGGGGATCCGGTTGAACTGGCTAAACTATATAATGATGCTGGAGCCGATGAATTAGTTTTTCTCGACATTACCGCTACCCATGAAGCTAGAGATACAATTATTGACGTAGTTTATCGCACAGCAGAACAAGTATTTATCCCCCTTACCGTTGGCGGAGGTATTAAAACCTTAGAAAATGTTAAGGATTTGTTAAGAGCAGGAGCTGATAAAATCAGTGTAAACTCAACGGCAGTAAGAGATCCAGACTTTATTAATCAAGGGAGCGATCGCTTCGGTAGTCAGTGTATCGTTGTCGCCATTGACGCTAGAAGGAGAGAAGATATCAATAACCCCGGTTGGGATGTCTATGTCAGGGGAGGGCGTGAAAATACGGGTATTGATGCAGTGAAATGGGCGCAAGAAGTAACCCAAAGGGGTGCAGGAGAATTGTTAATCACCAGTATGGATGCTGATGGCACTCAGGCAGGATATGACTTAGAATTAACGAAAACCATTGCGGAAATGGTGGAAATTCCTGTTATTGCCTCTGGTGGTGCTGGTAATTGTCATCATATCTATGAAGCCTTAACGGAAGGTAAAGCCGAAGCCGCTTTATTGGCTTCTCTGTTACACTATGGGCAATTGACGGTAGAAGAAATAAAAAAATACCTAAGTAGCCACGGAGTACCCGTAAGAATTTAAAGAAGAATTTACAGTTTTCCTTAACGAAAGTTAATATTTCTCATAAAGATGTATTAAAATAGACTAAACTTTACATTTTTAAGAAATGTTAATACCGATTCTCATTTTAGATATAGCTTTGGTAGCTTGGTCATTACATCTAATGCAACAAGCCTTTGACAATCGAGAATTTTCCCTCATGTTAGCTGGTACATTAGTTGCACTGGCCGCTGCCGCTATGATGGTAGTTTACTTTTTAGTCCATAATTGTCTTGCTTATTTTGCTCAGATTTCTCATTAATTTTATTTTTCTTTTTATATCTTTATTTTATATAACAATTTTATTTTTTCTCTCGCAAAGGCACAAAGATAATCAGGTTTATATTTTATTTTACTGGTAAGGTTTTAAGGCAAGTCTGATATTCCTAGTGCTAATTTAAGATGAGATTTAAGTTTCTCTTTTTCATTAATCAATTTATCTTCATTTTTAGCTATTTCTTTAATAAATTCTAATGCAGATTTAGCTTGTAACTGATACCAACTATAACATAAGGTTTGGAGAATTTCGGGATTATTTCTATTCCCTGATAAGTTTTGATAAAAGTTATTTAATACATCAATAACCCTTCTTTTTAATGACGGTTGCGTTATTCTTCCTAATACTTTTATAATTTCTACTGTCAATAAATGATCCGCTATCTGCAAGTACTCTGCTAAACATTCAATGCTTTCTTCGGTTTCTATCCATGCTAAAGATTTGATAATTGTAATTTTTAATGGTATCGGTGTCAAAGGAGAGTTTAAGATTTTTTCTAAGGATTGAATGGCAAAGGGATGATTGGATTTACTTAATGTCAATGCCGCCTGTTGGGCAACCGTTAAGTTAAGATCTTTAAGTAACGGTGACACCATCGATATAAGCGCTATCTCCTGCTTTTTCTTCAGCCTTAAACCTATTCCCTCTAAACTTTCTTTGCGCACCCCAGAATCCACGTCTTGTAATGCCTCTATCATAACTTTTAAAATGGAGGCTCGATCGAAGTTTTTTAAGGCACTTAGTGCCACAACTCTCACTTCACTATTTTCATCTTTAACCACCGATAACAGGGGTTGAATAATCGCAGAATGAGGAATTTGTGCCAATGCTTTCACTGCCATAAGACGATACTCTTTATCCTTGAGTAAACCAGAGAGAAACAGGATTGATTCCTTACCCGCAGAAACAAGGGTTTCAATGGCAAGGTTAATTAACTCCTCCTCTTGGGTGAGGGAAAATAACTCACTGACGATCAATATTACTTCAGGACTTTTGATTTGACCAACAATTCTTAAGGCACTACTGCGAAATTCTAAATCTGCATTCTCATTAAGAATCACATCCTTTAAAACAGGTATTATTTTCTCTCCATATCTCACTAAAACCTTAGAAATAACCCATTTTGCCTCAAAACTACCTCTTGCCAAAATCTCTAAAGCGGTTTCTAAAGTGATAGAATCACCATTCTCTAAAACATAGGGAATGTCATCACCATTATGATTATGACTTTGGGATAAGGGGTTAATGGTTTCGAGAGTTTGAGACATGACTCTTATTTATCGCTATTCGTGTTGATTAATTAATTTGTTTTATATATTTTTGTTTAGTCACAATTTTGTAAATCTGGTAACATTCCATTAGTCTTGATTTATCTTTAGCATAATTTTTATGCAAATAATGCAAATTAAAGGTGTAAGGTAATTAGTTGAGTAAATATAGGAAAAATAATTATTCATTATTTCATTGTACATTTTTCGTTTTTTGCTATAATGAGCATTCTAAAAGTTAGATGTATAAATAATTGTCCCATGATCAATAATTCTAAATTAGCTCAAGCCTTCGCTTCAAAAAAAGCTCTTAAAGTTATTAGTGGTTTAAATAACTTCGATGTGGAAAATGTAACTGCGGTATGTAAATCAGCCGAATTGGGTGGTGCAACTTTTGTGGATATTGCCGCCGATATGGATTTAATTAAAACCGTGGGTCAATTAATTAATCTTCCTATCTGTGTTTCTGCGGTTTCTGCTCAAGTTTTAGCGGAAGCGGTGGAAAATGGTGCAGATTTAGTGGAAATTGGTAATTTTGATAGTTTTTATGCTCAGGGTATCACTTTTTCTGCTGAAGATGTCTTAAATTTAACCCGTGAAACTCGTGCTTTATTACCCCATACCACTCTTTCCGTCACTGTACCTCACATTTTAGCCCTTGATGAGCAAGTTGAGTTGGCTCAAGCCTTAGTTTCTGCTGGTGCTGATATTATTCAAACCGAAGGTGGTACAAGTTCTAATCCTAATCATAGCGGTGTTTTAGGTTTAATTGAAAAAGCATCTCCTACCCTTGCCGCCGCTTATGTCATTTCCCGTGCCGTTGAAGTTCCCGTTATGTGTGCTTCAGGTTTGTCAGATGTTACTGTACCAATGGCGATCGCATCTGGGGCTTGTGGCATTGGGGTTGGCTCTGCTATTAATAAATTAAATGATCAAGTTGCAATGATCGCTGTAGTACGCAGTTTAGTTGAGGCTTTAAATCCTGCTTCTATCAATGTCTCTGTTTAGATTTCAGAGAGTTGGTGTAGGGGTTGAACATTGTTCAACCCTTAATAATTTAAGAGAATAGAAAAAATAATAGTTAATTGTTTATATGGGGAATAAAAAGACTTTAATTCAAATAATAGTTATCTATACATTATTAATAATAATTGCTTTTGCAATGTTATTCCCCTTATTTTGGTTAATAAGTACCTCCTTTAAATCCGCAGGAGAAGACGTTTTTGCCTTTCCACCTCAGTTTATTCCTCAACAATTTACCTTTGAAAATTTCGTTTTAGTTTGGCAAAATTATCCCTTCGGAAAGTATTTATTAAATAGCAGTATTAGTGCCATTTTAACTGTTAGTTTAAATTTATTATTTTGTGCATTAGCGGCTTATCCATTAGCAAGATTAAACTTTAAAGGAAGGGATTTTGTTTTCGTCTTAATTGTGGCAACTATCATGATTCCTTTTCAAATCGTCATGATTCCTCTCTATATCTTTGCGGTTAATCTAGGTTTAAGAAATAATTATTTGGGCTTAATTTTACCTCAAATTACTTCTGCTTTTGGTATCTTTTTATTGAGACAGGCTTTTCAAGGTGTGCCAAAAGAATTAGAAGAAGCAGGAAGGATGGATGGTTGCAGTGAGTTGGGTATTTGGTGGCATATAATGTTACCTGCTATTCGTCCCGCAATAATTACCCTTGCCATTTTTGTGTTTATAGGTTCATGGAGTGATTTTTTGTGGCCTCTAATCATCCTCGATCGCCCCGACTATTATACTTTACCATTAGGGGTGGCATCTTTAGCAAGTTCTTTGGATTTGAATTGGCGCTTTATCGCCGCAGGTTCGATTATCTCTTTAATACCAGTGTTAGTATTGTTTGTCACTCTACAACGTTATATTATCCCCAGTGATGCCAATACCGGAGTGAAAGGATAACTAATAGACATCTCCAACAATCGGACTAGAAGCCGGAAATACCGTTTACAAATCAGGCGTTGCATCATTGCAGGATGATTTCAAAAAGTTTGCAAAAAAAATATCTTGTGTCTTCTAGTTTCCGCTTATGTTATACATTAATGCGTCATCCCATGAAGATGCAACGCCCTTATGATTGGTAAAAGAGGAGATTTTTATACTCTCTTAAAAAGAAGAATTGCATAGTGTCAGAGATAGCCAATGAGAAGATGCGATCGCACCTTTCTTGATACGATAATTAAAGTATATAGCGTTTATCTAAATAGTGAGGTACACCTATTCCTTTTATAATTGACATTTAATTTACAGCTATTTAAAATTTATTAATTGTTCATAATGGCTAAAACAGCTATAATAATCTATAATTGTTTGAAAGTTAACTATATTATGAAGATATTAGGTGCATCGGAAGCAAAAAATCGTTTTGGTGAAATGATCGACTTAGCAAGGAGAGAACCAATAAAAATAGCTAAAAAAGGACGTGAAGTGGCGGTTGTTTTATCTATTGAAGAATTTGAGCGATTTTCTGCATTAGAAGACAAATTTTTAGCATTAAAAGCCGAAAAAGCTCGAACCGAAGGTTTTATCGGTGTATCAGATAGTGAGACTTTATTATCAGATATTTTGAATGCTGAAGATTAATTTATCTCGACAAGCCAGTAAAAAGTTACAAAAATTACCCAGTAAACAAGGAAAACAGGTAGCCACAAAAATTAATGCACTAAAAATTAATCCTTATCCTCAAGATTATGTCAAATTAAAGGGATATTCTTATCACAGAGTTGATATAGGAGAATATCGTATTGTTTATCATGTTGAAGGTGAAATATTAGAAATTTTACTCATTGAAAAACGTAATGATGATGAGGTTTATAAAAAACTCAAAAGAAAAGTTTAACAGACTTTATTTGCGATCGCACCCGTGCTTGATATAATAGTTAAAGTTAGATCAACTCTTCTGAAGTTTTCCCTAAAGTTGTGCCATCATAACCTAATTTTCAATCATTAATTTAAGCCATAATTTTGTATTTTAGTGCTAAACTATGGTTTGAAAATAATACAAATAGTTAAAATGAGATCATTATTTATTAGAAATATGATGCAAACTTTTACTGCCAGAGTCTTTCCAGAAGGAAATTGGTTTGTTGCTCAATGTTTAGAAGTTGAGATTGCTAGTCAAGGAGAAACGGAAACCGAAGCATTAGCGAATCTTCAAGAAGCCTTTGAATTGCATTTTGAGCCTCCTTGTGCCACGATTCTCCCCACATTGGAAAAATTACAAGTAGAAATTGATGTCGCTTAAACCGTTAACATTTAGAGAAGTGAAAAGAGGATTAAATAATGAGGGTTTCGAGATTGTTAGTCAAAAGGGAAGTCATGTAAAATTTGCCAAAAAAACTAAGGCAGTAAGTAAAAATAACTTTTACACTTGAGAAGATATATGATATTCTGATAAGATGAAGATTCCATTAGAAATACTAGACAATATTATCAAGTTAAACCAGAACATCTACTTGCTCGTTTGCTGGCTGATCCAACCACAACCTCTGCTCAGTTGCTTCGAGCTAACGGTGTAACGTTGGACATTAAAACTAATGAAAACTCTTTTGAATCCCGCGAAAATCTAAAGTTTAGGCCACAATGTAAGTTTGTTCTGGAGCTTGCTTTGCAAATTGTTCGACTTCAGGGTAAAAAATCGATCGGGACTGAACATCTCTTGTGGGGCTTAGTTCGACTGTCTGAAACGGATAAGACTGCTCTGAGTGACCTATTCCAATTTTACGGGCTTGATTGCGAAGCCCTGAATAACCAACTAGCAGAAACAGTTTAATTCAAATCAAATGCCATTTTTCAATTAAATCTACTTCTGTACAAAAAAAGTAGGGTGGGCAATGCCCACCTCATATAATTGGTCTAGTTAATCGATGCCGTAGTGCTTACCGCAGGAACAAAACTAGGCACAACTAACTCATTATCCTGTTTAGTTAACTTGTTATAAAGTCTTTCGGTATTGGGGAAGTTAGCCGCAGGTAAAGTGGGATAACGGCGATAAGGCACGGTATCTTCACCAAACACTTGAGCGTATTCCATGCTACCCACTAAGGCAGAAATAAAGGCACGAATACCTTGAGAAGCCAAGATGCGGTTATAGTGTTGAATTTCTTTTTGGTTTAAAGGCGCACGTCCCAAGAAATGCTTAGTTCCTAACTCAATTACTTTAGTATTAGGATAAGGTGCATAGAACTCTTTTAAGTATAGTTCAGAACTACCTAAAGCCTCGATAAACTCTTTAACCGTGATTTCACCATTACCTAATTTACTTTCTAAGTTGGTGAAATTAGCATTGACAACGTAAGGCTCAATATCACGCTCAAACACTTGACGGTAAGCGGCACGAACTGCATTTTTCAACGCTACTTTATCACTGGTGTTAGTGAGTTTAAATACTTTTGTTTGTTGACGTTGAACGGTAACACCTTGATTAACACGAGCTTTCACATCGGGTTCGGTGCGTAAACCGCTAACTTGTCCTAATTCAACAAATCTGGGGGTTACTTCCTTATCAACTCGTTTACCAATATCCTCACGGAGTGTTCCCACTCTTGCCATGCGTAATTGCATACCAGCAGGGGTTAAATAACGCTCGTAGGGTACGGTATCCTCGCCGAAGGCTTCGTTATACTCAGGGCTATCAATCAAAGCATCCACAAAAGCGTAAAACCCTTTCTTAGAGCAGAGATCAAAGTATTTGTTCATCTCACTACGTCCGTAGGTAGGTCTTCCTAATAAACGACGGTGGATATATTCGATCGCCTTACAGACATAGAAAGGAGTCCAGTAAGTTTTTAAGAAGATCTCCGATTTAGCTAAAATACGGACAAATTCTCTGAGGCAGATGTCACCATTTTCAAGTTTAATTTCCGCTACGGTTAAACGTTGTCCTTCATAGACATCCCGGCCGAATACTTGGCGATAGGTAGCCCGAATTACGGCTTGAGTGGAACTTTCACCGAATTTGATACTAGCACCGTTACTACTTCCGGGTAACTGGTTATTTAAACGAACTACTTTAGCACCCAATGAACCGGGATGAGTAGCACGGGCTTTAGGATTGCTATTTTGGTTATTGATACCGGGTCCACGGTGGATTAAGATACGTTTGGTATCTTTGCTGAAAGGTGCGGGGGCACTGCTAGGATTACGGGTTTCTTTGGGGAAAATCGCTCCGAATTGAATTTCTAAGGGATCATTTCCTGAGCCGTAAACGTGTTGATCTGGTAAGGGGCGATCGTACTTAGCAAAGGTGGTGACGAACTGAGGTACTTTGCGGAAAGGTGCAGAATAGTTGAATAAATCCTGTTGCATTCCCCAGTTACGGCATTCTTGAGCCTCTACGCCTAAACCTCTGATGTAGGGTACTGTTTCCTCACTGAAGTAGTCGGAATATTCTTGAGAGTCCACCAACGCATCCACTAAAGCGGATAAACCACCACTGGAAACGATCGAGAAGTATTTTTGTACCTCTTCACGGGAAGAAGGACCACGACCTAAAATGTGACGGAAAGCCAATTCTAAGGCACGGGAGTTGATGAAAGACTCAAAGAATTGCTTACGATACAATTCAGATTTAGCTAAACGGCGGATAAATTCCTTCATGGAAATATCGCCATTTTTCACCTGAGATTCAAGGTAAGAAATGGATTGAGAGTAAGCACGGGTAATGTCACGCTCAAATACTTGACGATAAGCGGCTTTGACTACCGTATTTTTCTCCGTAGTCGATAAACCAGTTTTCATCACGAATTTAGGACGACGCTCTGCCGCATTGAAGTAACTTTGAGGTAATTCTAAACCTTGTAAGTCACTGGAGTTGCGTTGACGAAGTTTATTAGAAGGAGTAGGAGTTTGTAACTCACTGACCAAAATGTCAAAATATTGGGTAAGAATATCTTTGGCTTCGGCATCATTTTTGAAGTAGCTGATAGAAGCCACTTTCATTTCTAATAAAGCAACGACGGTAGCATCAATGGAACAGGCATTTTCTAAAATTTCTTTTAAGCCTCTGGTATTGACGACTAAGATGTTAGGATCACCTGATACCACTGCATAAGTAACATAGCGTAAGAACCAAGACATATCCCGTAAGGATTTGGTCATGTTAGCAGGACCATAACGAGAAATGTTGATGGGGCGGAAACCTACGGGAATTTTGCCGATGCCGGGGTTAGTGAAAACAGATAAAAACCCCCCAAGTAAACCGCCACCGCTTTCGCTTCCTTGTCCACCACTGACAAATGTTTGGATGGATTTTTGAGCCGCTTTGATGTCACTGGGTAAATCGGCAACACTTCCACCTCCAACGCCCACTAAAGTTCTTTCCATTTCTTCTACGGGGGGTTTTTCCAAGAATGACATGGGTGAACCACCAGTAAAGATACGGTTAGCGGCACGGGATACGATTAAGTCAGAATTTTGGGTTAAGACTTCGGCGATCGCAAGTCTTCTTAATCCTGAATTAAAATAGGTATCTAATTCCCCTAATTCGTTGCGATCGAGAAAACGATCTTGCTGTTCGGCTTGAATGATAGTGGATACAGCTACCGTTTGATACAATTGCGGTCTGGCTAAAGAACTACCGCCACTTGCTTTTATACTCATTGATTATTTTATTTTAAAATTTAGTTTCTTTATCCATTGATTAGCTAATAGATTAAATCTTTTTGGGTTTTCTTTGGGATTTTGTTAAAATTTGTTACAACTTCTATGGTTATTTTTCAGATTTCTGGAGATTTTTATGTTAAATCTATATTGACTACTCATTAATGAAAGAAATAGGACTGCCTTCTTGTACTTTTAAAATTCCTGCCGTAATAATTTGTTCCCCTGTTTGTAAACCTTCTAAAACTTCGTAACTATTGCCGTGAATTTCTCCTAGTTTAATGGGTCTTTGTTTGGCAATCAATCCCTCTCCTTCGGGATTTTTCTCGGCGACAAAGACAAAACCTTGTCCGCCGATCCTAAAAATGGCGCTAGAAGGTACGAGAATCCCTTTCCCACTATCCCAAATAATTCGGGCAGGAATAAACTGACGGTTAAGTAATTTTCCTTGTATATCGTTGTTGAAAAAGGCTTTAGCTAACACTAGCTGAGAGTCCGAAGTGACATTCGGTGAAATAAAATCGATTTTTCCCAGTGCGATCGCATCTTTTTCCGTATTTAAAACCTCCACAGGTAAACCCAATTCCAGATCCATGGCTTTTTCTAAAGGCACAGAAATATTCAGTTCTAAAACATCATTTTGGGTGATACTGGTTAAAACCGTGTTAGTTTCGATAAAATCCCCTATTTTTACGGGAATATTGCTAATTTTACCCCCAATAGGTGCTTTAATCATGGTTTTATCCAATTCTACCGTTAATCTTCTTACATCCGCTTGAGCTTGTTGTACTTCAGCATAGGCGCGATCGATTTCCTCTTGTCTTGTACCATTTTCTAAGAGTAATAAATCCTGTTGAGCTTCTTCCACTTCTGCTTGTAAAGCCCTCACGTCTGAATCTGTGCCTTCTTGTAGTTGATTTAAACGTCTTTGAGCCTGTTCTAAATTTGCCTTAGCGGTTTTTGCTTCTGTAGCAAAGGTGTCATATTGATCATTAGAAATAGCCCCTTCGTCTCTTAAATTACGGTAGCGTTTTAATCTTTGTTGAGCTAACTCATTTTGAGCTTGAGCAGACTCTAGTTGTGCTTGGGCTTGGGCGATTTCTTCTTGAGAAGAACCCTTGAGAGCATTGGTTAACCTAATTTTAGCTCTATTTAGTCGAGCTTGAGCCGAAGCAATTTCTTCTGGACGACTTCCTGCTTTTAATTGTGCTAATTGAGCTTGACGAGAGGCAAGAGTTGCCTGAGCGGAGTCTAGTTGAGCTTGTAGAGATTCACTTTCGAGAGTGAATAAGACTTCCCCAGTGTTAACAGTTTGCCCTTCTTTGACTAAAATGTCCACCAGTCGTCCTTCTACTTCTGACTGTAAATTGACAGTTTGACTAGCTTCTAATGTACCTAAAACATCAGTGCTGGTTTTAATGGTTTTCACTTCTATGGTATCTAGGGTGACAGGCACAGGAGGCATTTGATTCCCCATAGCAGGAGGAGTCGCACTTTGATTATTTTGCCACCAAAACCAAGTAAAAGTTCCTGCACCACCAACCAGAAGAATACTTCCCCACACCAGCCATTTTTGCTTGGACTTTTCAGAGGAAGTCTTATGTTGAGAGAGTTTTGTTTCTTCTTGTTGAACTTGTTTTAATTGTGTTTCAGTCACAGGAGTTTCCGTTGTTAACTTAACAATTCTTTAATTATAGTCTAGTCTGATTTTTTCTTCATTGTTGTTCGTATTTGCTATGATACACTCCTGATGCCAATCCATCACCCCTTCCCCCCTTCTCGTCTTCATCATTATCTTTACAGACGATCGCACCCCTCAGAGAAATTAAATTTATTCAAAGGTTATAATAACTATAAATTAATACAAAATTATTTTTTAGTAATATATTTTTCATCAAGAATGAAGGTAACTATTCAAAATTTGCAACAGTGGAAGATAGAAAAGCGCCCCATCGTATCTTTAACGGCTTGGGATTATGCGATCGCCCGTTTATTAGATTCGGCGGGGATAGATTTAATTTTAGTGGGAGATTCATTAGGGATGGTGGCATTAGGCCACTCTAGTACCCTTCCTGTCACCTTAGAAGAAATGATTCATCATACCAAAGCAGTGTGTAGAGGTGTAAATCGGGCTTTAGTAGTATGTGATTTGCCCTTCTTAACCTACCAAAGAGATATTAGTCAAGCCATTGAGTCTGCGGGGAAAATAATTAAAGAAACTAACGCAGGAGCGGTAAAACTAGAGGGAGGTTATCCCGCCATGATTAACACTGTAACTCGCTTAACAGAAGTAGGAATCCCCGTCATGGCTCATCTGGGGTTAACTCCCCAATCTGTAAGGATTTTAGGCTATAAAAAACAGGGTAAAACCCTCGAACAGCAGGAAAAAATCTTTCTTGATGCGATCGCACTTCAAGAAGCAGGGGCATTTGCCATCGTTTTGGAACATATTACCGAAGATCTAGCAGCAAGGATCACCAAAGAATTAACTATCCCCACCATTGGCATCGGTGCGGGGAATAACTGTGATGGACAAATTTTAGTCACCTCAGACTTACTCGGTTTATCAGAGAAACTGCCCCCCTTTGCCAAACCCTACGCCAATTTAAGAGAAATCATCCTCACATCAGTAAATCACTTTGCCGAAGATGTGAGAAAGGGAGAATTTCCGTCGGTTATGTTTTAGTGACGAATAAAT
Organism: uncultured Cyanobacterium sp.; assembly: GCA_964409355.1. Taxonomy (GTDB): domain Bacteria; phylum Cyanobacteriota; class Cyanobacteriia; order Cyanobacteriales; family Cyanobacteriaceae; genus PCC-10605. The sequence continues at coordinate 21,546 of CAYPDC010000034.1, read as the reverse complement.
GTTGGGAAAATTAAATCCTTTGTCTAACCTGCAACAGCAATACCTGAAATCTGTCTAAATCCAATATTCTTGCGTTGAATTTGTTGAATTTAGGGTATAGAGAATAGTCCTTGAGAATTTATCGTCTTAAAATGATAAAATTTTGCAATAACTTAAGATATAATAAAAAACAAACTAAGTTAGTAGGAGTTATTATGTACGTTTGTATTTGTAATGGTGTAACAGAAAAGGATATTCATAAAGCCGTAGAGGATGGTATTTGTTCCCTAGATCAATTATCAGCGAAAACATCAGTAAGTAGTCACTGTGGCTGTTGTAGCGAATATGCTTCTAAAATAATGGAGGAGGCCATATCACAACGTCAGGTAAAATAGTCAGCAAAAAAGATTATTCTTTGAATAAAACAATCCAGAGAAGAGAATACTCAATAGTGGTTACCGAATTAATTGATAATGATTATAGTTTTTCCAAGAATAATTTAAGATCTTGCCAAATATCATCTAAACAGTTATTTAAACTATGATCGCTATCTAATTGTTTTAGAATTGCATTAGGATTGTTTTTGACGTAATCACGGGTGGATTGAATGGGGATAGTCTCATCGTTAATGCCGTGGAAAATCAGAGTCGGAATCGAGTGATTAATCAAAGATTCATCATAAGAGAGTAAATCTGTCCAAAAGTTATAATGCAAAGACTTATGTTGATTATCACCGTAATGATAAACGGAAAAATAACCTTCTTTTTCCCATTGGAGGAAAGTGTCCTCTGTCACAATATTTCGTAAATGGGTGGCAAAGTTAAAAGCTGGTGCGAGAAGAATTAAGGCTTTGATTTTATCTGGGTTTTGAGTTGCTACCCAACTAGCGGTTAAACCACCAAAACTTGAACCAATTAAAATATAGTGAGGGAGATTATCACCTAAATTGTGAGGAATTAGCTGTTGCCTACCTTTGCTAATAATATTTGTTACCTGAGTGATTTGTCGAGAGAGAGATAAATTGGTGAAATCCGGTTGGTTAAAATCCATGACGGTTAAAGAAGTATGGATTTCCTGATACCGTTGCTGAAAATAAAGGGCTTTGGTGGATTTAGGGCTGGAAGCGAAACCGTGTAAGTATAGATGTTGATAATTAGAGTTTGTTGAATAAGTCATAGGGTTCATTCAATGTAGAATTGAGAATTAAAGTTCTTTTACAGTAGTTATGATAAATTAACAGTTCTTATTGAACCTAACACCTGAAACCTGACACCTTTTTTGAGCAATAATTGAAGGAGAATAAGGAATAATTAATTGTTAACAGCAACTATATACGCAAAAGTATCACTTGGGGAGATAAGAATTATGTCAAATCAAATGCAATGGGTTAATGCTTTATCGACTAATCCCTCTTTAGAAAAAGCCATTGATGAGGTAGTGGATAAAATAAAAAACAAACTAGATGGTAATGCTGATTTAGGGATAGTCTTTATTTCCTCTGCTTTTGCCAGTGATTATCCCCGTTTGATGCCTATTTTGTTGGATAAATTGCCTTTATCCTGTGTGATTGGTTGCGGTGGTGGTGGCATTGTGGGCATGAAAAATGATTATCAACCTCAAGAGATAGAGGGAAATCCTGCCTTAAGTTTGACGGTGGCTAGTTTGCCCGATGTGGAAATTACTCCTTTTCATATTATTCCTGAAGATTTCCCAGATTTAGATAGTCCTCCTTCTGCTTGGTGGGATATAGTTAATGTGTCCATGGAAAAACAACCTAATTTTATTCTTTTGTCCGATCCTTTTTCTGCCAAAATTAACGAGTTACTGGAGGGGTTGGATTTTGCTTACCCGGGGTCGGTTAAAATTGGGGGATTAGCTAGTGCTAGTACCATGGGGGTGGCTAGTGGTTTATTCTATTATGACGGCTCTAATTCTGATTATTTATTCCGCACTGATGGCACTGTAGGATTAGCGTTAACGGGAAATATTCAGATAGAATCTATTGTCGCCCAAGGTTGTCGCCCTATTGGTGATATTTTTCAGGTGACAAAGGGGCAAAGAAATGTTATTTTGGAAATGGAAAATACTCAAGGAAAAACTGATAGCCCTTTAAATTTACTACGGGAGTTGATTAATAGTTTAAACCAAGAGGATCAAGAATTAGCTCAATATGCCCTTTTTGTCGGCATTGCCAGAGATGAATTTAAGTTTCAGTTGAATGCGGGGGATTTTCTCATCCGTAATTTGGTGGGAGTTGATCCTAAATACGGTGCGATCGCAGTTGGCGATCGCATTAGAGCAGGGCAAAGGTTAAAATTTCACTTAAGAGACGCTAAAGCCTCGGCAGATGATTTAGAAACTTTACTTACTAATTACTATAATGGCAAATCGACTTTGGATAAGACTGTCGGTGCGTTAATGTTTTCCTGTTTAGGAAGGGGAGAAGGATTATACGGTAAACCTAATTTTGACTCTCAATTATTCCTTGACTATGTGACGGATATTCCCATCGCTGGTTTTTTCTGTAACGGCGAAATTGGACCTGTGGCTGGTAGTACGTTTTTACATGGTTACACTTCAGTATTTGGCATTTTTTCTCAAAAAAACATTTAATCTTGCTCGATTCCCCCATCCCCCTCTCTCCCTATCTCACCCTCTTTTTTCTTTCTCGAATAAGAGGGAAAGTGGACAAGGGAGGCAAACTGTACTAAACGAGTTCAGTTGCTGATAAACTTTTTTGAGAGTATAATAATCAAATCTTAAAAATATAGTCTAATATACCAAAATATAATCTTTTATGTTAGTATGATTTTATGAAATTATCAAATTATGCTAAATCAAAAGGAATCAGTTATCAAACAGCGTGGAAAATGTGGAAACGTGGAGAGTTAAAGGCTTCTCAACTCCCATCAGGCACTATTATTGTAGATAATACTACATCTGAGATTTCTGGAGTAGCCATTTATGCCAGAGTTTCAAGTACTGAAAATAAATCTAATTTAGATTCTCAAGCAGAGCGATTGACGAACTATTGCATAGCAAAAGGTTATCAAATTGTTTCTATTACCAAAGAAATAGGTAGTGGAATCAACGATAATCGTAAAAAGTTAATTAAACTTCTAAATGAGGATAATTATAGTCTAATTGTTGTTGAGCATAAAGATCGATTAACAACAATAGGATTTAATTACATTCAAGTTTTATTATCTAAACAGGGAAAATCTATAGAGGTAGTAAATTTAGCTACGGAAGAAACAGAAGATTTAATGACTGATTTTATCTCTATAATTACTTCTTTTTGTGCAAGAATATATGGTTTAAGAAGAAGTAAAAGAAAAACAGAAAATATAATCAAGGAGTTAAATAGTGAGACAAGTTGAAAGACATTTAATAAAATCTAATCATCAATATTTTAAAATAATAGATAATTTAGCTTTTTTGTCTAAAAATTTATATAATGCTACTTTATATTTAGTTCGTCAAGAGTTTTTTAAATCTAATAAAATACTATCTTTTAACGAAACTTACCACCAAGTAAAATCTTCTATAGATTATAAATCTTTACCATCAAAAGTAAGTCAATTAGTAATTAAGCAAGTAGTAGATAATTTTAATTACTGGAAAAAATCTTTAGAACAATATAAAAAATATCCTCACAAGTTTTTGGGAGAGCCTAAAATCCCAAAATACAAGGATAAAATTAAAGGTAGAAATAAACTTACTTATAATAATCAAGCATTCTCCAAAACTGCTTTAAAACAAGGATTAATTAAATTAAGTAAAACAAATTTAGTCTTTAAAACAAAACAAACTTTAGTAGATGAAGTTAGGTTAATTACTAAATCGAATAAAACATATTACCTAGAAGTTGTTTATTCTATAGAAGAAAAACAATTAACAGAAAATGAGAATTACGCTTCTTTAGATTTAGGGTTAAATAATTTAGCGACTTTAGCCAGTAATAATCCTAATATCAAACCAATTATTATTAATGGAAGACCAATTAAATCTTGTAATAGGTGGTTTAATAAAAGAAAAGCATACTTACAATCAAAACTACACTCCGACAAGCTCAGTACACCGCCTAAAAACTGTTTATCGAGTAAAAGATTAGATAGATTATCTATAAAAAGAAGTAACAAAATAGATTATTACTTACACAAAAGTAGTAAACAAATTATAGATTATCTAAAACAGAATAATATAACTAAATTAGTGATAGGTAAAAACGATAACTGGAAACAGAATATCAATATTGGCAAAAAAAATAATCAAAATTTTGTCAATGTTCCTCATGCTAAGTTTATAGAAATATTAACTTATAAAGCACAGAAAGAAGGAATAAAAGTGACAATAACGGAAGAAAGTTACACTTCAAAAACAAGTTTTTTGGATAATGAGTTACCTAAAAAACAAAATAAATATGCAGGAAAAAGAGTTAAAAGAGGACTTTTTAAGTCTAGCAATGGAATAAAAGTTAATGCTGATTTAAACGGAGCATTACAAATTTTAACAAAAGTAGTCGGGAACTTTGCTAATAATTATAGTAAAAACGAACTATTGAGGCTAGTAGTTAGCCCTGTAAGACTATCCTTACAAAGCTAGAGATATTTAATTATATTTTTAGTAACTATTAATATGCTGTGGGGATTTATGATTAGAAATCATCTAAACGGGAAAAATGTTGAGCGATGTCACTCCCCGTAAAATTAGCAACCCAACCTTCAGGATTATTAAAAAAGCGAATGGCGGTAAAATAAGGATTTTTCCCCATGTCAAACCAATGACGAGTATTAGCAGATATACTGATTAAATCGCCTCTAGTGCATAATACCTCAAACACTTGGTTATCGAGATGAAGACTAAATAATCCCTTACCGTCCACAAAAAATCTTACCTCATCTTCGTTGTGGGTGTGTTCATTTAAAAATTTTTGTCTAAATTCCGCCTTTTGGGGATGATCTGAGGTTAAACTAACTACATCAACAGTTAAATAACCTTCCTCATCTATTAACTGTTTTACTTCCTGTTGATAGACGTTTAAAACTTCCTCTTGAGACACCCCAGAGATTAAATTCTCGATGGTTTGCCACTGTTGAAAACGCACCCCTACTTCTTGCAGTTTATGGACAATTTTGCTGATTCTATCTGCTTCAGGAAGAGTATCACTATCAAATAGAGGGGAGTTGGGTTGATTGTCTAAAAAGATTTTTAATGCTGTCATTTTCCGCCTTTAATCTTGATGATTTCTAATTCACACTTCATTAAATATTCTATCGCTTCTAGGTGGCGTAAGGCAGAAGCCATGTCTTTACCCCAAGTATATACCCCATGCCCTTTGATTAAATAACCCCAACAAGGTTTTCCCGTCTTTAAATAATTGATTACCTCTTGAGCTAAACTAGCTATATCCTGAGTATTCTCGAAAAATGGAAGCTCGATCGCATCTTCATGAGTATTAATCCCACTAAAAGCCTTTAATAATTCGTACCCTTCTAATTGCAAAAAATTATTATTCGTTAGTAAACTAATAAGAGTGCCATTCAGAGAATGGGTATGTAAAACCGCACCAATGGAGTCATCAAAACCATAGAGACTAGTATGAAGGAGGGTTTCTGCGGATGGTTTCTGATGTGTTCGAGGTTTGCCTTCAAGATCAACTATCATAATATCATCAGGGGTTAACCTGCCTTTGTCTTTACCTGAAACGGTAATGGCACAATAATCGGTATCTAGTTTTTGCGAAAAATTACTGCTAGTGGCGGGAGTCCATCCCTGAGAATGCAGATAGTTAGCAGTAGTAATAATGGATTGACAGGCTTGATCAAAGTCTTGTTGAGAATAAACCATCGGTTAAAATGAGAAACAAATAATTTAGCTAAGAGGAAAATGAATCTATGTCCATGGAAACATTAGAATTTATCATCTATCCTGACGGGAGAGTGCAAGAAAAAGTCACTGGCATTATCGGTAAGTCTTGTCAGGAAGTAACGGCAGCCATTGAGGCACAATTAGGGCGGGTTATCCATCAGGAAAAAACGGGAGACTATTATCAGGAAAATTTAGAAACTACTAATCAAGTTAATCATCATAAATCGATTTTATGATGTTCAATTCGGGATATTAAATATTTAATCTTCAGAAAAAAACCTGAAACCTGCTACATTTCGACTACGCTCAATGCACCGCCTGATTTCGGGCTTCTAGCCCGATTTTTGGAGATGTCTAATACTAATAAATTTGATAATCTAATGATAGGGTGGGCAATGCCCACCTTTTCCCAGTTTTTACCTCTCAAAAAAAGGCTTAAACCCTTACTAAGAGTCAATTAGAAGTTTACTAAGCTAATGTAGCTAAAATGTCTTGAGCGTGGGTTGTAGTTTGTACCTTATCATCCACATGGGTAATAACTCCCTCACCATTGACGATATAGGTAACTCGTTTAGGATAACCGCCACCATCAACATCATAGGCTTGAGTGATACTTCTATCTGTGTCAGCTAAAAGTTGAAAAGGCAAACCATACTTTTCTTTAAACATTTTATGGGAAGCCTCATCATCGTTGCTAACCCCTAAAACTACCATATCTTTATCCTGATATTCGCTGTAGTTGTCACGGAAACTTTGAGCTTCTTTGGTACAACCGGGAGTATCATCTTTAGGATAAAAATATAAAACTACCACTTTACCTGCAAAATCAGAGAGGGAAACGGTGTTACCTTGATCATCTTTCGTTGTAAAATCAGGTGCTTTAGTACCAACTGCGAGAGCCATAATATTTTCCTACAATTAAGTAATGCTTTTCTTTTTCATATTATCCCATCAAAATAGAAACTACAATTTCATCAGTAACGGAAAATTTTTTTGCTATTGATTTACTTATGAAACAGCCATTATCAGAAATCGCTATGGTTTTTTTGAAATTAGGTGCGATCGCCTTTGGTGGTCCTGCCGCTCATATTGCTATGATGGATAAGGAAATCGTAGAGAAGCGTAACTGGTTAAGTCGGGAAAAATTACTCGATTTACTAGGAGTTACTAATTTAATACCTGGACCTAATTCCACGGAGTTAGCTATTCACATCGGCTATGAAAAAGCAGGATGGCAAGGTTTAATTGTGGCGGGTAGTTGCTTTATTTTCCCCGCTATGGCAATAGTCTGGTTGTTAGCCGTTCTATATGTTAGGTTTCAAGATGTGCCTTCAGCAGACTGGTTATTGTACGGTATCAAACCCATTGTTATCGCTATCATCATTCAGGCTTTATGGAAATTAGGCAAAAAGGCTGCTAAAGATACCCCAACCACTATTGGCGGCATAATCGCTTCGGTGGGATTCTTTCTCGGATTCGATGAGGTGGTTTTACTCTTATTAATCGGTTTAGGGGTAATGGTAGCAAAAACTATCATCAAAAATAAAGATAAGTTACAGGGATTATTTTTCTTGCCTTTCCTTGCGGTTTCTCCCCCCGTCAACTTTCCCCCCTCAGAAATTAATCTCTTTTTGGCTTTTCTCAAAATTGGTTCGATTCTTTACGGCGGTGGTTATGTGCTATTAGCCTTTTTACAACGGGATTTAGTCGAGAAATATCAATGGCTTACCTCTGAACAACTCCTAGATGCGATCGCGATCGGGCAGTTAACTCCCGGACCTATTTTTACTACCGCTACTTTTGTAGGTTACTTGGTGGCAGGAAATTTAGGGGCAATTAGTGCAACGATGGGGATTTTCTTACCCTCTTTTGTCTTGGTGTTATTAGTTAATCCTTGGGTGGATAAAATTCGGCAATCGGTTTATGCGGGGAACTTTTTGGATGGAGTCAATGCGGCTTCTTTAGGGTTAATGGCAGGAGTGACTTATATTCTCACCATTAATTCCGTTACGGATTCATTTACTTTGATTTTAGCGGTTGTGACTGCTTTCCTGATATTCCGTTATCAAGTCAATTCTGCTTGGCTAGTATTGGGTGGTGGTTTATTAGGTTTTCTACATCATTATAGTTGATGTAAATAAAGGAGTAAGTCCGCCATTTCCTCCGTGGAAGGTTGAAACTCAGGCATAGGAGGAGTTTTTCCTCCCACAACTTGCTTGATAATTTGTGAATCTGATTTACGTTTTGTGACGTTTAGTAAACTAGGCCCGACATTACCCGCACCATTTAAGCCATGACACCCTGCACAATTCACCTGAAAAATAGCTTCCCCTCTAGTGTTATTACCCTCAAAAGATAGCACTTCTTGTACATAAGGCTCAGAAATGGGAAGTAACCACCAGATTAAGACAAAACTAAAGACTATAATCCCTATTGCCAAGACATTTCCCGTCGTTTTTTGGTGGGCATGATTATTAAGTTGTGTTTCAAGTATCTGGTTATTCACGGGTTGATTGTTAATTTTTGCTGGACTTAATTAACATTTTGCAATATTTTTTCTTATTCATGCCACTTTGATCAAGGTATTTGTAAAAAGTTCAACTGAAATGACGACGGAAGCGGCGATCGCACCTTGCACTTTTTGCTTGATTACATTGATAACAAAGAGTTTGTAAATTACTTATATCATTACTCCCCCCTTTTGCCAAAGGAATAATATGATCAATATTTAATTGAGTTTCCGTCTCTTTCTTGCCACAACTTTGACACTGAAAATGATCCCTCGCATAGACATACTTCCTTACAGATAGAGGAATAGTAACCCTTTGGGTTTTTTCCACTTTTTTCATGAAATTCAATCTCAATTTATCTAGTTTTTTTGCCAATATCTATGAATTTTAACTCCGAACTCCGAACCCCGAACTCCGAACTCATGATTATATAGTTGACATCTGAGAAAGAGATTTCTATACTTTGTTGATCATGGTGGTAAAGTAAATTTACTGTTGATTCCTAAATCAATTTTTAGCTGAGATTTATCAAAGGCATAACTAAATAAAATCCCGTGTCTATTTTTAATCAAAATTACCTGCGATCAGAATCGGAAACAAATAAAACAAATAATCTGTATAATGGTGGCAAATATACCCCCGTGGTAGCTTTAAAAGAGTTGGTGGCTAGTTTACAAAGAGAGCAAAACAAAATACAAAACCTCTTAAGTTCTCTTAGCTTTGCTTTGCGTAGCTTCAACAACCTCAACCAATTTTTAGAGTTAACCCCCTTAATGGTAGCACGAGTTACAGATGCTGATGGTGGTGCTTTGATTCTTTATCATCAGCAAGAAATTACCTTAGAACAAATATACTGTCATAATCATCGTTGGCGAGAAGAAATTACGGATTCTTTCCAAGAGGTAGTGAAGGAAATTAATCTTTACCCTCAGAAAAATCAGGCTAACCCGAATTTATATCCTGAGATAGAATGTTTTTCTAGTTTTGTCGAATCTCAGTTTCAGACAAAGTTATCTCCTTTATTTCCCATTTTTAGTACCCCAATTATCGTTAAAAATTTGGAAAGAGGACGTTTTTATGTTTTTAGTCAGGATTCTGAATATTTATGGACTCAAACTCGCCGTAAATTAGCCCAATTAGTGGCTGATCAAACCGCAGTTGCGATCGCAAACCATGAATTAACAGTAGAATTAAGATCAAAAGAAAGACAGGATCGAGAATTAGAAATTGCCTCAGAAATCCAACTGAGATTATTACCGAGAAAATGTCCTAGCATCAAAGGATTAGAGGTGGCGGCTAAATGTCAAACCGCTAACCGTGTAGGGGGGGATTACTATGACTTTATCCCCGTCAACCACGATCAATGGGATGAAAACAATGCTACCAATAAAAATGCCCCCTGTGAACCTTGGAGTATTGTGATTGGGGATGTCATGGGTAAAGGAGTACCGGCTGGATTAATTATGACAATGACGAGGGGAATGTTACGAGCAGAAGTATTAAACCGTCATTCTCCGTCTAGGGTATTAGAACATTTGAATAGGGTAATGTATCCCGACTTAGAAAACTCCCATCGCTTTGTCACCCTCTTTTACTCCGAATACGATCCTCAAACTCATCTTTTACGTTATGCCAATGCCGCCCATAATCCTCCCTTGTTATGGAGAGAAGGAAAAAGTCATCTAATTCCCCTAGATACAGAAGGGATGTTGATTGGTTTAGAGCCTAATTCGCACTATCAAGACGACTGCTTACAACTACAAGCCAATGATACTATTCTTTATTATACAGACGGATTAACGGATGCAGTCAACCAAAATAACCAAAGATTTGAAGAAGAAAATCTGATTAAATGTTTTCGGTATGGTTGTGAAAATTATGATAGTGCCGAAGAAATTTTGGCTTATATTTTTAACACAATCGAGAATTTTATTGGTACGGGTAATCGTAATAGTGATGATATAACCCTAGTGGTAGTTAAATTCAATCCGAATCATTCTTTTACTTGTCAATGTCAAGAGTGAAGTTTAATATTTTAGTTAAATGATCAAGTTTTGTATAACAGAAATTAAAATATTATCGATTTTTGACAATGAATATCTCATTTAAGTCTAATTGGAAATTCATTATTCCTTTTATTTTAATTATTGTTGTTTATGGTAAAGATCAAATTTATTTCATAAATGGGAAAGGCGGAAAAGATTGGAAAATAGGTTCTGCGAAAGTAAATGTATTCAATAGTTTTCAATATCGTAGTGAAAAAGAGTTAAGAGAATTTGCCTTAGAATTAGTTAACCGAGATAGAAAGTTGAATGGTTTAAAAGAATTAAAAGAAAGTGAATTATCGTTTAGTCGAATTAGGACAAAGAACGCTAATGTATGAAAAAGGAAATCGTGATGTGATTTTCAATCAAGATTATACAGAGTTTGGTTATGGTATTTCTACCAATGTTAGTACACGCAAAACTTTTATAGTTCAGAATTTTAGATAAAAAGAAAGTCAATATATTTCTTATCCTTCATCTCTCCATTTTGAGAAAAGAACTGTAAAGAGATGTAACAAAAACTACGGATAACCGTAAAAAAAGACTCGATCTAGGTAAAAGAGCCTATTTTCGTGGTAAAAACAATAAAGAGCCTATTTTCGGGCTAGTCATTATTTTTTCACATACCTAGTTTAAAGATCATTTAATACGGAGTTTTCTGTTTAATGTTTACCAACGTAAAATCAGCCATCCGACATATCGCACCAGAGGAATTACAAGGACGTGCTTTAATGAAGGTGGTTTATGTGGTGTTAGAATCACAGTATCAAAGTGCCATTTCTGGTGCAGTGAAATCCATCAATGCTCATAATCCTAACCTTGCCATTGAGGTAAGCGGTTATTTGATTGAGGAGTTGAGAAGCCCAGAAAATTACGAAGAATTCAAGAAAGATGTAGCCGAGGCAAATATTTTCATTGCCTCCCTCATCTTCATCGAAGAATTGGCTCAGAAAGTCGTAGATGCAGTGACACCCCATCGAGATAACTTAGATGCGGCGGTGGTTTTCCCCTCCATGCCTCAAGTAATGCGCCTTAATAAAATGGGTAGCTTCAGTATGGCACAACTGGGACAAAGTAAGAGTGTCATTGGCGAGTTTATGAAGAAGCGTAAACAAAAAAATGGGGCTGGTTTTGAAGATGCCATGCTCAAATTATTACGCACTCTGCCCACTGTTTTAAAATATCTCCCTGTGGAGAAAGCCCAAGATGCGCGTAACTTTATGTTAAGTTTTCAGTATTGGTTAGGTGGCTCGTCTGATAACCTAGAAAACTTTTTCTTAATGTTAGCAGATAAGTATGTGTTTACTGGAGAAAAATCCTTATTAGCTGGTAAAGACTATGCCGAGCCTATTGTCTATCCTGATATGGGTATTTGGCATCCCCTCGCCCCGAAAATGTTTGAAGACATCAAGGAGTACCTCAACTGGTATAATAGCCGTGATGACATCAATGATGACTTAAAAGACCCCCTTGCTCCTTGTATCGGTTTAGTCTTACAAAGAACCCATTTAGTGACGGGAGATGATGCTCACTATGTAGCTATGTTACAAGAATTAGAGTATCGTGGCGCTCGTGTTATTCCTGTGTTTGCGGGGGGGTTAGATTTCTCTAAACCTGTGGATGAGTATTTTTGGGAATCTCCGATCCCCCCATCCCCTCTTAATAAGGGGGGCATTTCGCCTATTCCCATCGTTGATGCTGTAGTATCCTTAACGGGATTTGCCCTTGTAGGAGGCCCCGCAAGACAAGATCATCCCAAGGCGATCGAATCTTTAAAACGTCTGAATCGCCCTTATATGGTGGCTTTACCGTTGGTATTCCAAACTACCGAAGAATGGGAAGAAAGCGATCTCGGTTTGCACCCGATCCAAGTCGCACTACAAATCGCTATCCCTGAATTAGATGGTGCGATCGA
>CAYPDC010000034.1:0-9126 GCA_964409355.1 uncultured Cyanobacterium sp. | reverse complement strand
TTACTTTTCTCTCGCTCTGCCTCTCCTCATCACGGTTTTGCTGCTTATTACACCTACCTCGAAAAAATTTGGGGTGTTGACGCTGTATTGCATTTTGGCACCCACGGATCATTAGAATTTATGCCGGGTAAACAAATGGGGATGTCTGGTGACTGTTACCCTGATAGCCTTATCGGTAATATTCCCAATATCTACTACTACGCCGCTAACAACCCCAGTGAGGCAACCATTGCGAAACGTCGTAGTTATGCTGCTACTATTTCTTATTTAACCCCTCCTGCGGAAAATGCAGGATTATACAAAGGTTTAGAGGAATTAAGCGAGTTAATTGGCTCTTATCAGAGTTTAAAAGATAGTGGGCGCGGTGTCCAAATTGTCAATACCATTGTGGATAAAGCCCGTATTTGCAACCTAGACAAAGACATCCCTGAAATTGCAATCTCCTCTCCTACTAATAGTAATCCCCCCGACTCCGTCACCCCCCTTAGTAAGGGGGGATCAAGGGGGGATCAAGATTTATTCGACTCTAGCACCCTTTCTCAAGATGAAAGAGATCACATTGTCGGTGCTGTCTATCGCAAATTGATGGAAATTGAATCCCGTCTGTTACCCTGTGGATTGCACATTATCGGTAAACCTCCTACCGCAGAAGAGGCGATCGCAACTCTCGTTAATATCGGTAGTTTAGACAGAGAAGACGAGGGCATTTTAGCCTTAACTACCATTATCGCTAATAGTATCGATCGTAAAATTGAAGATATTTACCGCAACGCTGACAAAGGAGTTTTAGTCGATGTAGAGTTATTACAAAACATCACCGAAGCCACCAGAGAAGCAGTAAGAGCCTTAGTAGAAGCACAAATCAACGCCGATGGGCGAGTTTCCTTCGTTTCTAAACTAAACTTCTTCAATATGGGCAAAAAAGAGCCTTGGGTAGCCAAATTACACGAATTAGGTTATACCAAAGTTGACGAAAAAGCCTTAAAACCCCTCTTTGAATACCTCGAATTTTGCTTAGAGCAAGTTTGTGCAGATAATGAATTAGGCGGTTTATTAAAAGCCCTTGAAGGTGAATATGTACTACCCGGACCCGGTGGCGATCCTATTCGTAACCCTAATGTCTTACCTACTGGTAAAAATATTCATGCCCTCGATCCTCAAAAAATCCCTACTTTGGCGGCAGTTCAATCCGCTAAAATCGTTGTGGACAGACTCTTAGAGCGTCAAAAGATCGACAACGGCGGAAAATATCCAGAGACGATCGCCTGTGTATTATGGGGAACGGATAACATCAAAACCTACGGGGAATCTTTAGCTCAAATTATGTGGATGATTGGAGTTAAACCCGTGCCTGATGCGTTAGGGCGCGTAAATAAACTCGAATTGATTGATTTAGAAGAGTTAGGAAGACCTCGCATTGACGTAGTGGTTAACTGTTCAGGAGTATTCCGTGATCTATTCATCAATCAGATGAATTTACTTGATCAAGCCGTCAAAAAAGCCGCCGAAGCAGACGAACCTTTAGAGATGAACTTTGTTCGTAAACACGCTTTAGCACAGGCTGAAGAAATGGGCATTAACTTACGTCAAGCGGCAACCCGTGTCTTTTCTAACGCATCGGGATCATATTCTAGTAACGTTAACTTAGCGGTAGAAAATAGCAGTTGGGAAGAAGAGCAAGAATTGCGGGATATGTACTTAAACCGTAAATCCTTTGCCTTTAACTCCGATAATCCGGGGGTAATGGACGAAAACCGAGCTATGTTCGAGAAATCCTTGAAAACTGCCGATGCAACCTTCCAAAACCTAGATTCTTCGGAGATTAGCTTAACGGATGTTTCCCATTACTTCGACTCTGATCCTACCAAAGTTGTAGCTAGTTTGCGTGATGACGGTAAAAAACCTTCTGCATATATCGCCGACACTACCACCGCTAACGCTCAAGTGCGTACCTTATCGGAAACCGTGCGCTTAGATGCGCGTACCAAGTTACTTAACCCCAAATGGTACGAAGGGATGTTATCTCATGGTTATGAAGGGGTAAGGGAATTATCGAAACGCCTTGTTAATACTATGGGTTGGAGTGCTACGGCTGACGCTGTGGATAACTGGGTATATGAAGATACCAACACCACCTTTATTCAAGATGAGGAAATGTGTAAACGGTTGATGGATTTAAACCCCAACTCTTTCCGCCGTATGGTAAGCACTTTACTTGAAGTTAACGGGCGTGGTTACTGGGAAACTTCTGAAGAGAATATCGATCGATTACAACAACTGTACCAAGAAGCGGAAGATCGCATCGAAGGCATTGAGTAATCATTAACTCTCTCATAAAATCATACTAGGGTGGGCAATGCCCACCTTTTCATTTAGAATCAGTTTTATATTTCTCTAAAACTTTTTTCCAACTTTCAATATGTGCTAGTGTAATTTCAGCAGAATTTTGGGCATCTTGAATTAATGTTCTTGTATAAATATTTATAAATTCTTGGTAATTATCTATAAATCTTAGATAATATTTTAATGTGCTTAGAATACCATTTACAATAATATCTAAACTCCTTTGTTTGTTAATTTCTAAGACAATATTTTGAATTTCTTGCTCTGTTTCTTTACAGTTAAAAACATTAGCATAAGTGGTTAAAATATAATATCTGTTAATGTTAGTATTTTGAGTCTTTTTATCTATATCAAAAATTAAATTCTTATCAATAGGGATATTATGTTTTATTTCGATGATTTCAAAAGGTTTTTCATCCTTAGTATAAATTTCAATATCACCATATCCTTTTTTATCAGAAGCAGTGTGAACTTGTAATGATTTTAGATATTTATTTTCGTATCTTTTTAGTATGGGTACTAAAATTTGATAAATTGAATATATTGCAATCACTGGTAATCTTGAACCTAACTTTTGATTAAAATGCTTAGATAACATATTTAATATGATATTTATATTTAAAGTGGCATTTATTTCTATTGTTTGTTGATTAGCAAAATTAAAGTTTAAAGTTTCTTGTTCTGTTAATAAAATCAATTTAGTTAATAAGTATTCTAAATAAATTTTCGGAGATACTATTCCATTTTGAACATTATCAAGAATATTTAAAAAACTTTCTTTTAGCTTTTTATTTCTAATTTTTAAATTATTACCTTCTTCTTTTGTCCATTTAATTTGTTCACGAGTTGCTAATGTTAAAAAACCTGTCTCTTTATTAGCATATCTTGAAAAATTTGTCTTGAAAAATGGGATTGTTACTTTTGTGTCTAATGTTCGTCCTGAATAGCCATTTTCAAAGTCAGTTCGATGAAGTCTAATGTCTTGATTTGGAGTAGATATTTTTTTGATTAAACTTGTAATAATAACTGATATTAATGATTTATTTCTTTCTATATTTTCAATTAAAACATCAATGTCTATTTTATGTTCACTGGCTATGTTTTCGATAACTTTTTGTGGATTATTTTTTACTTTATTAAAAGCCTCATTTAAAATTTCAAATTCATTCATACAAATAATTCTAATTGTTGATTTGGATTTATTTCTTCTTGTAATCTCTGCTTAGATAATTCAACATATTGAGGGTTAATTTCAATACCAATATATCTCCTATTTAATGATTTGGCTACTACACAAGTTGTCCCACTGCCACAAAATGGATCTATAACAAGATCATTTTCTTTTGTTAAAAGTTTAATTAATTCTTGTATAATATATCTAGGATAAACCGCCGGATGATCATTCCCGATAGTCAATTCTACTGGACTTTCAATCACATCTCTTTTTAATTTTTGACCTTTAATTCTAATGATAGTAAATCCCTTATTTATAATTTGATTATTTCTGCCCCCTGCTTGTCCACCATAGGCTAATTTATGATAACCTCTAATTTTCATTCTAAAACTAACAATATTGCCTTCTATAACATCATTTATTGCTTGTTTTAATTCTTTTCTAGCTTGATATTTTTCGATTTCAGTTAGTTCAGAATCCTCAATTAATTGATAATACTTTTGTCCTAATTTAGAGGAAGGCTTACTAAATTCTGATTTATTTATTATATCTAAATGAGATAAAAAATGATCTAAATTGAAATAATAATCTTTTGATTTTGCAAAAATGAAAAAAGGCTCTGTTGATGAAATTAATTTCCTTTGATCTTGTCTTGGTGTAGGATTTAATTTCACCCAAGTTAAATCATTGATTAAAAAAACCTGCTGAGTTTCTATCGCTTGAATAGCAAATTTATACGGAATTAATAATAAACCGCCTTGAGAATATTTATCCCCTAGATTATAAACTATCGTTCCTGTATTTTTTGTTATTCTTACTGTTTCTTGAAAAATATTTAAAAGATTTTTAAGATACTCTAATTCTGTTTTTTCGTTGCCAATTCCCGTTTCATTATTACCATAGTCTCGTTGTTGAAAATAGGGAGGTGAAGTTATGACTAAATCAACAGAACTTGATTTAATTTTCTGTAGTATTTTTAGGCTATCTCCTAATATTATTTGATTGATGAATTGATTCATCTTAAAACTTTAACTATTATTTTATTAAATATGAGTATAACTCAATTTGGTTAAGAGATTTAAACTCCAATTTTTTAGAACCTTTAGCATTTTACGGAGAAAGCTCTGATGAGAATATCGATCGATTACAACAATTATACCAAGAAGCAGAAGATCGCATCGAAGGTATTGAGTAATCATTAACTGTAGGGTGGGCATTGCCCACCTTTTGAGTTTAAAATAATGAGTAAATTAGAAAAATTAATTAAAAAATTGTTATCTCGTCCACCAGAAGCTCGTTTTGATGACATTTACACTGTTTTAAAGGCTTATGGTTATCAGGAAATAAGATCAAAAGGTAGTCATCATGCGTTTGAAAACGATCGAGGAGATGTAATTATTATTCCGAAAAAAGGTGGTCAAAAAGTTAAAAAAACTTATATTGAAGAAATAATTAAAAAGTTAAATTTAGAGGATATTAATAATGGATAATCTCACTCAAAAGAAATCTTTAGAATATTATTTATCGTTAAAATATCCCATGTCTATTTATCCAGAAGAAGAAGGCGGTTATACAATTATGATTCCTGATTTAGATGGATGTATGACTCAGGGAGAGAGGTTAGAAGAAGCAATTAATAACATTGATGAAGCGAGAGAATTATGGATAGAAACGGTTTATTATAGTGGTAAAAAAGAGATTCCTTCTCCTTCTCAAAGGATTAAAACTTAACTGAAGATCGCATCGAAGGTATTGAGTAATCATTAACTCTCTCATAAAATCATCGTAGGGTGGGCAATGCCCACGTTTTTAATTTGTTACAAAAATTCACCAAAAACAATGGCTAAACTTTCTAACGAAATTATTACAAAGGTTTTAAAATTAGAAAAACAACTATAGCAATCCGTTATGAGTTGTGAGAATACTATCCCCCCTAACCCCCCTTAAATAAAGGGGGAATTTAGTTGAAATTTCTCATAAATGATTCCTGATTGCTATACTTCTCATTATTGACGAGTCAACTAAAACAACATTTACCATTTTGGAGATTTATGGGGAAACAGAAACCACAATTATCGCATTAGATGACTTAGATAGTGCAAGAGATAGAGCTTATACTTATTATTCAAGATTACATAATATTTTAAGTAGAATAGCAGAATCTCAACCGATTGCAACTAATGCAATGCTAACTTTATTAAATCGTTCTATCTCAGAAGCAGAAGGGACGATCGAAGCAACTCAAGCTACTATAATTGAAGAAAAAAGGAGTTTTGATCTATCATGACACAAGAAAAATTTATCCCAGATATTGAACAAATTAAAAAAACTTCCCTTAAATTTCAAGAACTTTGTAAAAGAATGGATGCAGAAATTTTAATTTTAGATGATATTATTGCCCAATTAGATGAACAAAATAGAAATTCCCCTTTATATCAATATCGCTTGAATAAGGCTAAAAGATTATTGAAAATGAAATCACCGATCAGATAAGGGAAATAGCTCTCATACCTTGACGATAATAAGAGTGCTTCTGAGGAAATAAAGAGGTTAATTCTTCTAATTGTTCTTGAAAAAAGCAGATTTCACTTAATCGAAACCATATATCAGTTTCTAACTCCACATATTCACTCTTTTTTAAACGTTTTGAGCGAACGATGAGTCATTTCTATCAAAACTCGCATATTACAGGAGCATGATCACTGGGTTTTTCCCACTTTCTCGGATTGATGTCAATATAACAATTAGTGGCTTGTTGATAAAGAATATCTGTTAAGTAAATGTGATCAATACGCCATCCTCGATTTTTACTGAAGCCACCCTGACGATAATCCCACCAACTGTAATGATTTCCCTCCTCGGTGAATTTCCGAAATCCATCCCTAAAGCCTAAACTGAGAATATTGCTTAAAGATTCCCTTTCCGCAATGGAAGCCATTATGTGATCTTTTTTGCCTTTGGGATTATAAATATCAATATCTTCTAAAGCAATATTAAAATCACCACATACCAATATTTCTTCTGTATATTCTTGCTTTAATTGAGTTAGATATTCTCTTAATTTTGTGAGCCAATTTAATTTATATTCGTACTTATCTGAACCGATAGAATTACCATTTGGTACATATAAATTAACTATTCTAATATCATTAAATATCCCACTAACTACTCTTTTTTGTTCATCTAAATTATTGTTATTTTCTCCTAAAATTCCAGCAAAACCATAGTCAATTTTTGTGAATGGTTTTTTACTAAAAATAGCAACTCCATTATAGGCTTTTTGTCCGTATATATAAGTTTGATAACCAATTTCCGTAAAAATATCCACAGGAAAATCTTGATCAATTACTTTTGTTTCCTGTAGGCAAATCACATCAATATCATTATCTAATAACCAATTTTTAACCTGCTGTTGTCTAGTTCTAATGGAATTTACATTCCAAGTCGCTATTTTCATCTTTTTATTTAATACCTTATTTTTGACTGTTTTTTAGTTTACCTTATAATTATAATTTAGTAAAATAAATTGATTAAAAATTCCTAGTGTTTGACTTTGATAAATAGGAGTGTTAATTTGATAAATACTAAGGATAATATAGTTATTTCTTATAGTATTTTGTGATAAAAAATCTTCCATCGCATCTGAAGTTTGATTAGCGATAAAATTACAAGAAAGACTTTTTATTTGAGTTGAAACATCACTAGATTAATTACTATTACATATTTTTTCTTTGAGAGAATTATTAGTATTTTCAGTGATAAACTGATTAAATTTTTCTAATAATTATTGAAAAAAAGTCGATTAATCTTCAGGATAAATATTAGTTATAACTTTTGTATTACTGTCACCTTGCACCGTGACATTTTTATCTTTTAAATTTCCCCATGCCTTAACCCCCTTCAAGTTTACATCAGGATTTAATTGCTTATAAAATACATTTCCTTCCGCATTAATTTCTTGACTATCCACATTCCAAACCATCTTATCCGCATAAATCTCTGTATCATTATCTTTTGTATATCCATAGACACCATCTTGTAAATAAACTTGATTTTCTGCTAGATTAAATTTGACTATATTTGCCATTAAATTTGTTTCCTCATCTGGTTGTATTAATTGTGTTGCTTGATTTGATTCCATGATGCGATCGCCGTAATACCAAATCACCCGAGTAGTAGCGGCTTGTAGAGAAGGCTTCACCGACTGATATTCCACATTACCACTGATTACTGCGACACTGGTATTTAAGTCAACTTCTATTTGTTGAGTATCTAGCTTATCAGTGACGATGTTATCATCAAAACGAAGAAGATTAAGAGGTTTATTTCCAATAACTTTATTTTGGGGAATTTGCCAATATAAATGCTGAGTTTTCAATTGTAAAGTTGGTTTATTAGTAGTAGCTAAAACATCCTTATTTAACTCTAAAACTTGATTCTGTGTGTTGTATATTCCTTCTTTTGCTGTTACTACTAACTTTTCATGACTAGCTTTAATCTGATCTTTTCCTGTAATAACTAAAAAATTTTCTTCAGGTTTCCAAACCACTTCTTCTCCCGTAAATTCTGCTTGATTACGAGGATCAATAACAAGAATATTTCCCCTTAAAAAAATTTCTTTTCCTTCTTTTGCTACCTCCCCACCATCAGCACTAACTTTCATAATAATTTGATCATTTTCAAATAAATTACCGACTATTTTTTCGATTATTGCACTCTGATTCTCTTGGGAATAAATCGCCTTTTCCGTACTAATTCGCCAAAGGGTATCACCATTAGCATTAGACTGTTCAATAGTAGAATTATAAAGCACTAATCCTTGTTCTACCTCTCTATTGGTATCATTATTATTAATTTCTTGGGGGGGTTGATTATCACCCTGACAACTGATTAATAAAAAGCATAAACAAAAAAAAATAAGAGATTTTTTAATTAACATTATCTGTTTTTAATAAGTCTTAAAAAACTTGACTAAATTTAACTCAAAGATTCCACTAAATTTCCTTGCAGATGATCCACAAATAAAATACCATTAAGATGATCTAATTCATGCTGAACAATTCTAGCAATAAAATTATTATATTGTTTTCGGTGTAATTGACCATCACGACCAAAATATTCTAGCTTTATATCTCGATAACGAGCAACTTCTCCTCTTGTTTGTTTAATGCTTAAACATCCTTCTTCCCTCGTTACCATTTCCTGAGAATGATGGATAATCACGGGGTTAATCATGGCAATAGGTGACATAAAAGGTGCATCAGGATAACGAATATTTGGATGAGAAGCCACCACAATCACTCGCTTTGATACCCCAATCTGAGGTGCGGCGATACCCACCCCATGAGATTGTATGGTTAAGTCCAATAATTCATCAATTAGATTTTGAATTTCTGGGGATTTAATCTCCTTAACTTCTTCGGCTATTTTTCTTAAAATAGGTTCTCCAATTTGTAATATTTGTTTATTCATAAAAATCTATTTTGAGGGGGAAAAATTGCTATAATCGTGTCAAAATCATCTTCATTAGTCACGATGTCAGGTGAATGAAGATTTCTGTTATATAAAACTTATCTACAGTTACTCACTATAGCGTTTACTTTCTGCTT
>CAYPDC010000033.1:22619-33896 GCA_964409355.1 uncultured Cyanobacterium sp. | reverse complement strand
TCGATGCCAAAGGCACAGGCTTCGCCTGCCCGCATCATAATAACGGCTCAAATATAAATAAATCAAGCATTCTCAGACTTCAGATTAGGATACCAGAGGTAAATGTACCCAGTAAAAGAGTAGCGATTTTGGCTATAACCCTTGATCTATATAGGTTATGGCGTTTTAATAAAAGAGAAGTTCGGATATAATTCAACTCTATGGTTTTCGTTGCTATACATAACTTATTCAATTTGTGGAAAGTAAAAGATTGCATATCATCCCGCAAGGATGCAACGCCAATTAATTAGTCGGTAAAACCCCTAACGTAACGGCAACATCGAAATTCTGCTCATCTCTGCGTAAATTCAAGGTTAAATCAGAGCCAACTTTTCTCGATTCTACGATTTTTTGTACTTGGGTTGAATCGCTAATTTTTTCTCCTTCCACTCCCTTAATTATATCCCCTGATTTTAAACCAGCTTGGGCGGCAGGAGAATTAGGCATGACGTTAACAATTAACACCCCTTCTTCATCGAGTAAATTAGGTTGGTTCATTTGTTCTAATCTCTCTCTGGTTTGCTCATTGAGTTCAACCATACTAATACCGATATAAGGATGATCCACTTTTCCTTCTGCAATTAGGGTTTGAGCGATTTGTGCCGCCCGATTAATGGGAATAGCAAACCCTAATCCTTGAGCATTTTGAATAATAGCAGTATTGATACCGATTACTTCTCCTTGAGCGTTCAAAAGGGGACCTCCTGAGTTACCGGGGTTAATCGCCGCATCGGTTTGAATGAAGTCTAGGCGTTTATCCCCTACGCCAATTTCAGAACTCGATCGCCCCGTAGCACTAATAATACCCGTAGTTACGGTGTTATCTAAACCTAAAGGATTACCGATGGCGATCGCCCATTCCCCAATAATCAACTCATCAGAATTACCGATTTGCAAGACAGGTAAATTTTCTGCTTGAATTGAAATTACCGCTAAATCCGTAAGAGGATCAGAACCTAATACTACACCTTCAAAGACTCTGCCATCTTTAAGATTAACTGTTACTACTGTTGCTCCATCAACTACATGGGCATTAGTCAAAATTTTGCCATCTTCACTAATAATAAAACCAGATCCCGTTCCCTGTTGAATTTGTTCTTTGGGGGTTTGAGGGATTTGATTGCCGAAAAATTGACGGAAGAAAGGATCATTAAACATTGGAGGTACATTTGTTGCCACTTGACGAGAAGCATTAATTCTGACTACCCCCGATCCCACTTCTTGTACTACTTTAGAGACAAAATTAAGATCATCACTAGGTAAAGCACTTAATAAAGGGTTACTAGCGGTTTTATCTTCTTGAAAAAGATGACTTTCACCGTCTTTACTAAAAGCAAATAATTGAGGAGTGTTGACTAAATAATTTGCACCAACTCCAATACCTGCACCTAATAAGAGTAAAGATGCACCAGCAGTAATTTTTTTGACAAATTTATTTTCCATAAAAACTTAGACCTCTAAAAATATTAAAAAACACTTAAAATACTCAATAAATAGACTGAAAAGGAAATAGTCGTTACTAATTGATAGTATAAAAATAATGAATTACAAGCAATAAAAAAGAAAAAAGTCAGGGAATAAAAGTGCGAAGGAGCTAAAGAGGAAAACCTATCTTTTTCCCTGACACTTAATACTATAAACAACTGATATGACTTTTATATGAACTGGAGATTAAATTTTAATGACATTTTGCCGCCGCATTAACCAACTCATTAGCGACTTTGATGGAATACGGCTTAATTAGCCACCAAATAAAAGGTGACAACCACCCCCTAAGAGTAATAGAATAGGCGATATAACTACCACAGAGGGTTGATTCTATTTGATAAGTAATTCTTTGCTCAATGCCGGGGATAGCCAATAAACGAATACTCAACAATTCTCTAGGACGCACACTTTCCACAAAAGCACGAATGGGGAAAGGAGTCAAGCGAGTTACTACCGAAAAAATCAAACCCGGTTTAGGAATCAAACCTTTAGGTAAATTAGTTTGGGAGAAAAGAGGATGCCATGACATATCTGCTAAATTGATTAGTTTACCCCAAACCATATCCACCGGAACACTAGAAGCGACTCGATAGGTTTTATAAAGGGAACATTGGCATAATAATTTACCACCTTCTGCCAATAATTTAAAAGAAAAATTCAAAATCATGGTCTTTCACTGATTGACGAAATATTGGTGAGAAAAATCTATTTTACAGATCACACCATCATCTATGATAACGACATAATTTGTCCGTTGGTTTAATGGGATTCTCAGATCGAACTCAGATAAGTTGGGTTTATTAGATATTTGCAATAATTATAATTTTTTGCACCGTATTTCAGGCTTCCAGCCCTATTTCTACCAGATGTCTATTTGCATGGAATAATAAAAGAAAAAGTTGAACCCTGATTAACAGTAGATTTTACCCAGATTTGACCACCATTTTTTTCTACAAATTCTTTACACAATAATAATCCTAATCCTGTGCCTGTTTCTCCTGATGTTCCTTCTGTAGTTTTAGAGCGATCGATTTTAAAGAGATTTTCTATTTGTTTTTCTGTCATACCCACTCCATTATCAATAATGTTTATCTGAATTTGAGATTCCTTTTCTTCTGTTTCAATTATAATCTCTCCCCCTTGAGGGGTAAATTTAATGGCATTAGTGAGCAAATTTTGCATCGTCGAAACTAGCATATTGCGATCGCATTTTATCATAATAGGATCGGAAAATAAATGAGTTTGTAAGGAAATATTTTTTTCTTTTGCCATAGCAGAAACAATTAATAAAATTTCTTTTATTAGACAGTTAAGATCTATAATTTGAGGACAACATTTCATTTTTCCTGTTTCTAACATTGACCATTGTAAGAGATTTTGTAAAAGTCTAAAGACATTTTTTCCAGAACTATAAATTTCTTTAGCTAAATCTGCTACTTCTTGTGAATTAAAAGATTGAGCCTCATTTTTTAGTATTTCTGTAAAGCCTAAAATGGTATTAAAAGGGGATTTTAAATCGTGGGCAATAATAGAGAAAAACTTATCTTTACTAGCATTTAATTCCCTTAATTCTTGAGAATAATCCTGTAAAGTTTTTATTGCTAATCTTAACTCTAATTGAGTCACAATTTGTTTAGCCAAAATTTTGAGAGAATTTAACTGTTGAGGAGTTAAATGTCTCGGTTGAGAGTCGATCGCACATAATGTACCTAAAGCGTAACCATCAGGAGTGATCAACTGCGCACCAGCGTAAAAACGAATGCGAGGATTATCGGCAACTAAAGGATTATCGGCAAAACGTTCATCTTGAGAGGCATCTTCCACTACAAAAATATCGGTTTCTAAAATGGCATGAGCGCAAAAAGCTAAATTGCGGGAGGTTTCCCTCGGCGTTAAACCTACTTTGGATTTAAACCATTGGCGATCGCAGTCTATCAAACTAATCAACGCAATGGGAGTGCCACAAATAGAGGCGGCTAACTCGGTAATCTCATCATAAGCCTGTTCAAAATCAGTATCGAGAATATTATACCTTAGTAAGGCTTCGATGCGATCGGACTCATTCTCAGGTAATGGGGCGATTTTCATTCTTTATATCTTTTCCCTTTCAATCCACATAAAACCATTTTATCTGTTATGGGAGTAGATGATATGATAATGTAAAAGATTAAAATTAAAGTAACAGTTAAATAAACTACAAAATATTGTCACAAAAAAGGAGAAAATCATTGGAGCAAATAAAACGAGGGGTAACGATCATCGGTAGCGGATCAGCAACTAGCCCACAAACCTTAGATAATAATGATTTAAGCAAAATAGTTGATACCTCTGACGATTGGATTAAAACTCGTACGGGTATTCAAAAACGCCATATTTGTTCCTCCGAATCCCTTTGTGACTTAGCGGTAAAAGCAGGGGAAAAAGCCATTACTAATGCTGATTTAACCCCCGAAGACATTGACATGATTATTCTCGCTACCTCTACTCCTGACGATCTTTTTGGGACTGCTAGTAAAGTACAGGGTATATTGGGGGCTAATCGTGCCGTTGCCTTTGATTTAACCGCCGCTTGTTCAGGTTTTGTCTTTGCTTTAAATACCGCTTCACAATTTATCCGTAATGGAGTTTATCACAATATTTTAGTCATTGGGGGGGATTGTTTATCTCGTTGGGTAGAATGGGGCGATCGCACCACTTGTGTCTTATTTGGCGATGGGGCAGGGGCTGTAGTATGCCAGAGTAGCGAAGAAAAAGATAATCTTTTAGGGTTTGAGATGTGCAGTGACGGGAAACTTAACGGTTGTCTGAATCTTGCCTTTACAGGAGAAAGCAAAAAAATAGGCAACCATCACCAAGTAACTCAGGGAAAATATAACCCCATCACCATGAATGGTAGAGAAGTATATCGCTTTGCTGTTAACAAAGTGCCAGAAGTCATCGAAAAAGCCCTTTACAAAGCAGATTTAACCACCGAAAAAATAGATTGGCTAATTTTACACCAAGCCAATCAAAGAATCCTCGATGCAGTAGCCGAAAGATTGAATATCCCGAAATGGAAAGTAATTTCTAATCTCAGCGAATACGGCAACACTTCTGCGGCTTCTATTCCCATCGCCTTAGATGAAGCCGTGAGTAAGGGAAAAATCAGAAAAGGAGACATTATTGTCACCTCTGGATTTGGTGCAGGTTTAACATGGGGTGCGACAATTTTCCGTTGGGGAGGATGAAAATGAATGAATAATGAATAATTTATTTTAACTGCGAACTGCGAACTTAAATGACTGATTGTAAATGATTAATTTTTGGTTAATAATAAAAATGTCATCAAATTATAAACTAATTAAAAAAAAGAACTTGTGCTACAACGTATTAAGCAAGATTTAAAAAATGACTTGATTGCAGGATTGTTAGTGGTTATACCTTTAGCCACCACTATCTGGTTGAGTTACGTTATTGCGAATTGGGCGATTAAATTATTAACCGAAATACCAAAACAAATCAACCCCTTTGATGGCTTAGATCCCATTTTAACTAATCTGCTCAATTTTTCCGTTGGCTTAACCGCACCTATTGCCTTGATTTTATTAATCGGTTTAATGGCAAGAAATATTGTGGGGCAGTGGTTACTTAATGTAGGAGAAAGTACATTACAGGCGATTCCCCTTGCAGGTTCGATTTATAAAACATTAAAACAAATTTTAGAAACCCTATTTCAAGATTCACAGACTAAATTTAGACGAGTGGTGATGGTAGAATATCCTCGCAAAGGTGTCTGGAGTATTGGTTTTGTTACGGGGAAAGTTAGTGCTATGATACAAGAGCATTTTGAGGAAAATATGATTAGTGTTTTTATTCCCACTAGTCCTAATCCTACTTCTGGATGGTATGCTGTTGTACCCGAAGAAGAAGTGATAAACCTTTCCATCTCCATTGAGGATGCTTTTAAAGTCTTAATTTCTGGGGGGATTGTTAGCCCTAACAGTAATGATACATCTCTTGCCAATGGTTTTGGGAAAGCAATTTCCTTAAAAAATTCCCCTGTTACTATTCCAAATCAATAGACATCTGGTAAAAAGACAGGCAAGATGCCTGTTTTACACTAAAAAATTCTCATTATTGAAGCCAACTCGATCGCACCTCGTAATTATGGGGAGAATAATCAAGTTATAATGGAGGGATCAACTAGGTGAAAACATAACTTATGATTGCCACTAAAACTGTAACTCCTAATGCAGAAAACCAGATCGACACTACCCATGAGATAATATTCCCTCAAGGAGAATTTTACAGTCATGAACCACCCTTGGAAACTTATCAACATCTACAACAAATCATTATCTTATTGAAATCTCTACAATGGTTGTGGCGAGATAGAGACGACTATTTTTGCGCAGGGAATTTAACTATTTATTATAGTCCTAATCAAAAGAAATCAGAGTATTTTCGAGGACCTGATTTTTTTGTTGTACTAGATACCACAAATGATCAAACTCGCAAAAGTTGGGTAGTATGGCAAGAAAACGGGAAGTATCCTAACGTCATAGTAGAAATTTTGTCAAATAGCACCGCAAAAACAGATAGAGGAGAAAAAAAACAAATTTATCAAGAGATATTTCGTACTCCCGACTACTTCTGCTTTGATCCTGTTACTATGGAATTAGAAGGTTTTACCTTAGTGAGTGGCAAATATAAAGCCATTGAAAGGAATGAATCAGGATGGTTATATTCTCAACAGTTAGGCTTATATTTAGGAATATATGAGGGGAAATTGCGTTATTTTACCTTAGAGGGAGATTTAGTGCCTACCCCCGAAGAAGTCGCCATTCAAGAAAATAGGAAAAAAAACTCAGCATTACAACAACTGAAAATTGAAAAACAAAAGGTAGAAAAGTTGAGAGAAAAATTAAAAGAATTAGGGATTAACCCCGATGAGATTTACATTGAGAAAAAATAGCCAATTTTCTTAACGATAAGAAGAAAAATTCCCATGAAAATTATTAGTTTACAGTTAAATAACTTTAGACAATTTTACGGAAAAACCCCGATTATTACTTTCAGTTATGGGCAAAAAAATACCACGATTATTCATGGTAATAATGGAGCAGGAAAAACTGCTATATTGAATGCTTTTACTTGGGTGTTTTATGAGAAATTTACAGGGGCATTTTCTGAACCGCAATCTCTGATTAATAAAAGGGCAATTCAAGAAGTTGATATAGAAGTATCAGTAGAATGTTTTGTGGAGGTAGTTTTTGAACATGAATATAAAACTTATCAGTTAAAAAGGAAATGTTTTGCTAGTCGAAATCAACAAAATAAAATAGAGATAACAACCCCTCAATTATTTATGATGATTGCAGGAGATGACGGCAGATGGCAACATCCTTTACAACAACCAAAAGATATTATTGAAAAGATTTTACCTCAGAGTTTACATAGTTATTTTTTCTTTGATGGTGAGCAAATTGATCATTTATTTAGAAGTCAAGAAAGACAAAAAATTGCTGAAGATACCAAAGAGTTAATTGGAGTAAAAGTATTAGAAAGGGCGATTAGCCATCTAAAAAATGCCCAAAAAAGTTTTCATGAGGAATTAAACTCATTAGGAGATATACAGGTTAAGACTTTAATTAAAGAAAGAGAAAAGCAGTTAAACTTACAAACAAAACTGAATGCCGACTTGGAATTATTAAAGGAAAGATTAACAAAATTAGAAACAGAAAAAGAAACTATATCTAAGCAAATGTTAGTCATAAGTGGCATTGAAAATTTACAACAGTTAAAGCAAAACCTATTACAACAGGAAAAAGAATTAAGAAAAACTTTAGTTGATACTCAACAGGGAATAAAAAAAGAAATTAGTAGTCGCAGTTATTTAGTATTTTTATCTCCTGTTATCCATGAATTTAAACAAATAGTTGAGGAAATGAGAGAAAAAGGAGAGTTACCTAGTGGTGTTAAAAAAGAATTTATTGAACAATTATTAAAGCAAAATCGTTGTCTTTGTGGCAATCAATTAATTCCCCATAGTTTTCATTATCAACAAGTCGAGAAATGGTTAAACCAAGCAGGAAATAGTGATATTGAAGAATCAATGATTCGTTTAGAAAATCAAGTTAGTAATTATGAAAAATTAAGGGATGATTTTTGGCAGAGAATAAATGATTTGCAAGAAATTATTAATGATTCTCGTTTACAATTAAACCAGATTGAAAATGAAATTGATAATATTAATGATAAATTAAGACAATATCCTGATCAAAATATTCAGGAAATGCAACGACAGTTAGATAATATGGAAAATCATCTTCGGCAAGTTGTTTTAAATGAAGGGGAAATCAATCTACAATTAGAAAATTTAGCACTAGAATTAAGTAACTTAGAAAAACAGATTACTAAACAAGAAGTAAAGGCAGACAAACAAAACTTAATTAAACGCAGAATTAAGGCAACTCAAAAGGCGATTGATTGCATTTTAGAAGTGCAAAAAAGACTAGAAAATCAATTTAGATTAGCTTTGGAGAAAAGATTGCAAGAAATTTTTACCGAGATTTCCTTCACTCCTTATCAACCTCGTTTGAATGAAAACTATGAGTTAAACTTAGTGGAAAACACCTCCGGTATTCCCTTACCGGTTGCGGCTTCTACAGGGGAAAATCAAATTTTAAGTCTGTCTTTTATTGGTGCTATCATTGATATGGTTAGGGAGTGGTCAAAACAAAGTAGCTTAGTGAGTTTAAATTCGAGTAATTTCCCGATTATTATGGATTCCCCCTTCGGAAGTTTAGATGAAATTTATCGCCGTCAAGTGGCAAAGGCAATCCCCCAATTAGCCAATCAATTAGTTGTTTTGGTGACAAAAACTCAATGGCGCAATGAGGTAGAAACGGAAATGAGTAGTTATATGCAAAAACAATATGTTCTAACTTATGTCTCCCCGAAGGAAGATTGTCAAGAGGATGTAATAATTCTCAACAATAAATCTTATCCATTAGTGAAAAGGAGTGAGAATCAGTTTGAATATACGGACATTATAGAGGTGACATGAGAGTAAAAATTTCCTAAAACTACCGAAGTTCGGAGTTAAAATTAAGAGGGCAAGGTAAATCGGGAATATCAATCAAATCAATCAAACCTAATTGGATATAGGGTAGCATCGATCGAGTTATTTGGGTTAAATCTTGATTAATTTGCAAACTTAAATCTCTCAAAGTGTTTTTGCCGTTAAACAATCTACTCATAATTTGATAAGTTTTTGCGGAGGTTTTTCCTTGTAGCTTATCAGGTTGTCTAATAACAGGACATTGATTAGGAAATCGATCGGCCAATTTTGCCCCTTGCCAAGTTTGCCAATTTTGCCATGCTTCCACAATAACTTGATCAGGATCAATAAACACTAATTGAGTGGATAAAGATTGATTACTTTTTAGTTGAAATACAACTTCCATTCTTTGTGTAATGTCAAACAATATTTCTACAATAATATGTTTTATAGTTAAACTTAACTGTTGTCGAGTAACTTCTTCTTGTCTTAACCAATAACTCAGTAATTCATATTCCCAAAATTGACGAAAACTTTTTTGATTGAAATTATTGATATTATTCTGATCTAAAGATGATATTTGAGTAATTAGAACAGGAGCAAATCTAGCAACATTTCTCATCCATCTTCTCACAGGATGAGTTCCCCCCGTTGCAAAAATAATCCTTCCTAAATAGAAATAAAAAATCCATTCTTCCCCTTTTGATGAACCAAAAATTAATTCTCCCGTAAACTGGGGCTGTTTTAAACTTTGAAACAACGTCGTTTGTCTTGTACCAATAAATTCCTTAATCGGTATTTTTGGGGCTTTACTAGATTCTGTCATTACTAAAACAAGATTTAACTCTTTGGTTATGGAAAATTATTTGTACATTAGATATTACAGTATTAACAGTGTCACCGTTAAAAGACACTATGAAAACCATTATTCTTTAAAATTTTCATATTTATACTTTATCTTATAACGGGGATAGAAAATTTACCTATCTAAATTATATTTCTCTATCCATTTTTTTAATTCATAAGTACCCTGACAGTCATCTTCGTTATAAATTAAAATATATTCTAGCCAGATGCTATCACGCGTTTTTAACCATTGATCATACCAAAAAACGCATTGTTCTCCACCAATATTGCTAGGACAAGAAAATGGTTTTCCTGTAAGTGGATCGCGCCATGTAAAATTTAACCAATTAGCTATGGTTTTCAAAGAGTAGTTTTCCACCGGTAAATAAAAGGAATTAATTAGAATTTTATGTAAGTCAAATAAACGGGGTAATAAGGATTGTAATTGTGAGAAAGGAGTTTTATATAAATGGGCTAATCTTCTTATGGTGTCGAGTTCATATTCTGAATAGTGAAAAATAGGTGCTTCTGGATATTGATTAATAAATTCTAAAAACTGTTGCCAAATAATTTTCTCTTCTTCTGGATTTTTTGCTAAAAAACTATAATATTCTTGTTTATTTTCCTCTTTATCTACTAATAATATTCCCAATAAATAATCTAATGTGTACTCTTTCATCTTGACAGAGATGCGATCGCCCTTAGTATTATTTTTTACATCGCCTCTAGGATTATTCTCTAAATCTTCCTTGGTATTATGAAGTTGTAAATTACCGTTAGCCTCAATATCAAAGTATAATTCGATGTTATTATTAGGAATCGGTAACAAATTGGGATATTTGACAATGGCTTGACGAGAAACCAAAGCCTGAGACTGTTGTAAGATTCTCTCAGCGATGTCTTTAGTAAAAACGGGGGTTAACTCTGTGATAACAGTTTGAGAAAGAGTCTCTATATCTTTAATCCCGATTTGCCGTAAATAATCATATCTTTTCGGAGTCATACCCGGAATGAGAGATAAATGTTGAGATGATTTCGCTGTATCATAACAACCATTATACCAAGGGCAAAAACTGCATTTTGTACGGGAGATATAAACTTCGGGAATATTAGAATTGCCTAACAATTGTAGGCATTCATTGACAAATTCTTGGGTGCGAGGAAACCAGATTTTAAAATTAACTGGGTGAGGTTTACGATTATCTCGCAAAGCCATATCACCCCTAGTTAAATTAATGCCTTGAAGTTGATTGAGAATATCTACAGAAAAGGCAGTCAATAAACGATATTCAGTTTTGAGATTTTTTCCCATATAAACATTCATGGGGTAATAACTCCAATCCCCTAATTCTGAGGGAATATTTTGCCTAATTAACAGAGTGGGAGAAGTGGTAAAAGTGATTTTTCCTACCTCACCATCAATTAGATTCCATGACACCATTCCCTGATATATGCTTTCTACTCCTTGACGCATTAATTTTTCCGTTAAGAGAATTAATTGCTCATCATCTTCTTCTATTAATATCTCTCTCGGTTTATTGGGATTTAAACCATTTTCAGCAATAACTCTTTGACAATGAAACTCTTTTTCTTCTCTTAATTTCAGGGCAAAATCCTTATCTGGTAGTCTTTGATTTTTAGCTCCATAAAGATCCAAGAAAGCACGGCGACTACAGCGTCGATAGTGAAATAATAATTCATCACTGATAATCATGGAAGTGGAATTGGCAAAAGGATTTGTCATTATTAAGGATTAGGAAAAAATACAAATTTACCGATAAAGGTTAATAAACCTGTTATTAATACTCCCAGTAATCCCAAAAAACCCAATGTTAAGGTGTTTAAACGACTATTTATCTCAT
>CAYPDC010000033.1:5999-22519 GCA_964409355.1 uncultured Cyanobacterium sp. | reverse complement strand
CAAAACGCTTATCAACGCTATCAAAACGCTTATCAACGCTATCAAAACGCTTATCAACGCTATCAAAACGCTTATCGACACTATCAAGACGCTTGATTATTTGCTCATTTTCAGTTTTGAGTTTTTCTACATCAATTTTGATAGTAGTTACTTCCGTTTGAAGATGATCTAATTTACTATCTATTTTGTCTATTTTGTGGTCTAGTTTATTTAGTATTTCTACTAAACTTATTTCTACAGTTTGCATGGTGTTAAGATTTCAAATCAAAAATCGTTCCAACAAGGTTTTTCCCATCCCCTCTCAATCATAAAATATTTTCCTTAACTTAAAAGGGCTTCCACAAATTCATAGCTAGAAAAAGGGCGCAAATCTTCGATACCTTCTCCCGCACCCACAAAGCGAATGGGTAAGCCTAAATCACGGGATACCGCTAAGGCTACTCCTCCTTTTGCTGTGCCGTCTAATTTGGTTAAAACAACCCCAGTTAATTGGGCGGCTTCGGAGAATACTTGAGCCTGTTTTAAGCCATTTTGTCCTAAAGTGGCATCCAACACCAATAATGATTCAATATTCGCATTTATGGCTTTTTTATCGATAATACGGCGAATTTTAGCTAATTCTTCCATTAAGTTTTTCTTGTTTTGCAGTCGCCCAGCAGTATCAACTAATAATATATCGGCATTGCGTGCGATCGCAGCGTTAATACCGTCAAATACCACTGCCGCAGGATCAGTATTTTTACCTTCATTGGCAATTACAGGGGTGTTAGTTCTTTCTCCCCATACTTTAACCTGCTCGACGGCTGCCGCCCGAAAAGTATCTGCGGCGGCAATTACACAATTATAACCAGAGGTTGTGGCTAAATGTGCCAATTTGCCGATAGTGGTGGTTTTACCTACACCGTTAACCCCCGTGAGTAACCATATATTTAATTTACCAGTTTCTGGTTCAAATTCGGTTTTTGTTAATTTTTGTAACGGTTCGTCTAAAACGTGTTGCAAAATTTCTTTCAAGGAGGCGATCGCATCTTCTGAGGGTAAGGATTCTTCTTTGAGCTTATTTTGCAAGGTATTGACGATGTACTCAGTAGCCTCATAGCCCACATCTGCACCGTATAACATTGCCTCAATTTGTTCAATAGCATTTTGATTGAGAGGTCCTTGTCCGATAACAGATTTCAACTGATTAACAAGATTACGACGGGTTTTGCCTAATCCCTGACGTAGTTTTTTTAGCCATCTAAATTCTTCTTCTGACACATCATCAGCCATCCTCCCTTGAGATTCTAACACTTGTGCCGACCAGACAAAATCCTCATCTAGGGGATTTTCTTCTACTTCACTTTCTCTGGCTTTTTCCTTCAAAGCGGAGAGGAGATCGCTCTTTTGCATCCAAAGGGGGGTATTTTCTTTAATTTCATCCGTTGTTTTTTCTGAGGAAGAAGCCTCACTTTCGGGGGGAGTTACCGTTTTATCTTCCTCAACGGGGGAATCTTCCTGCTTTTGTTTTTGAATATTAGCATAGGCGACTTTTGCCCACTCTAAAGAGGGTTGAGGTTGAGACGAAGTTTCTGGAATATTCGATTCTTTTTCTTCAACAACAGGGGGATTTTGGGCAATATTTTCTTTATTCTCTTTGTTACGACGAAACCAATTAAACATAATGAAATGGCATAAATATTCTCCACCCTATTTTATCTTACACCATAGCAAATTTTTCTGCGAGAAATATATTTTTAGTTGACTCTACAATTCAAAGATACCCATAGAAATAAAAGGGAGACTTGTACTGAGCGAAGTCGAAGTATGTAAGAGAATAAAGAAGACATTTCGACTACGCTCAATGAGCTTCATTGCAGTCAGTCTAAATTATTAATTCCTAGCTAACCATTTTTGACCATTGAGACGCTTTAAGGCAAATACTACCATTAAATCAAGAGTTACTTTACGCTCATCAATCATAAATGATTCTAATGTGCTAGATTTTTCTCCTTTGCTAGTGCAAGAAAATGCTTTTTGCCCGTTGAGATTTTCGTCTAAGTAATATAAATTAAAGGTGCGATCGCCCAAATTACCGATTATTTGCCACACATCTGAACCAGATTCATAACCAGTAACGGGGATTTTTTCTTTCTTAAATTCTAATTGTACATCCGATAATCCTTGATCTGTCAACGCTTTTGCAAAACTAGGGAGAAAATGTTCAGACATAAATTCCTCAAAGGGTTTATCTTCTAAAGCTGGGGGTTTCTCTTTTTTTGCAGGTTTTGTGGCTACGGTTTTTGCTTCTTCTGTCATAATTTTAATTCTGCTGATGATAATAGTTTATAGTTTATAGTTTATAGTGAATAGTTGATAGTTTATAGTTTATAATTGCTTCTTCTCACTTATTACTTATCTCATTATTCCTAACTACTTAACTGAGGTTATGATAATGGTATAACTTTGTGGAAAAAGAAAGGAACATGACGGAAGTAAATTGTGCAAGTTACGGACAGTGGCGATCGCCCCTCACCTCAGATTTAATTGTTTCTGCTACCATCGGCTTAAGTAGTCCTCATTTTGATGGTGAGGATATTTACTGGTTAGAAAGTCGTCCTTTAGAAGGCGGTAGAAGTGTTATCGTTAAATATAATCATCAGGGAGATCATCAAGACGTAACTCCCTCCCCTTTTAATGTCCGCAGTCGTGTTCATGAATACGGTGGTGGTGCTTTTTTAGTTCAAGACGGCACAGTTTATTTTTGTAATAATTCAGATCAAAGAGTTTATATCCAAAAAGTCGGGAAATCTCCTCAACCCTTAACCTCTGAATCAAAGTTGCGTTATGCAGATTTTTGTCTCGATAAACCCCGTAATCGTCTAATTTGCGTCTGTGAAGATCATTCTAGGGAAAATTCTGAACCACAAAATAA
Organism: uncultured Cyanobacterium sp.; assembly: GCA_964409355.1. Classification (GTDB taxonomy): domain Bacteria; phylum Cyanobacteriota; class Cyanobacteriia; order Cyanobacteriales; family Cyanobacteriaceae; genus PCC-10605. The sequence continues at coordinate 19,605 of CAYPDC010000033.1, read as the reverse complement.
GTTAGTTACTATTGATTTAAGCACGGGAGAAGTCAAAACTTTAGTAGAAGGAGCAGATTTTTACGCCTCCCCCTGTCTTTCTCCAGATTACTCTCAATTGGCATGGTTATCATGGAATCATCCTTATATGCCTTGGGATAGCACTTTTTTATATTTAGCTGAGATTAACCCTGATGGTGGACTAGCTAATACTATTTTAGTGGCGGGGGGAGAAGATGAGTCGATCTGTCAACCCGAATTTAGTCCTCATGGTATCTTATATTTTAGCGGCGATCGCAGCTTATGGTGGAATTTGTACTATCGAGATGAAAAAGGTTATACTCAATCTGCTTATCCTTTAGATGCAGAATTTGGTTATCCCCATTGGGTATTCGGGGAATCTGTCTATGGTTTTGAGAGAGAAGATAAGATAATTTGTACCTATACTCAAGATGGTTGTTGGGTTTTAGGTAGCATCGACAAAAAAACCAAATCCCTTGCTAACTACGAAATACCTTTCAGCAATATAGCTTATTTACAGGTACAAGGAGAAGAAATTTTATTTGCTGGTAGTTCACCATCTCAACCCGGTGCTATTGTAAAGATGAATCTTAATCATGGTCAATATGAGATTTTAAAACAATCTAGCAACACTAATATTGACGAAGGATATATCAGTCAACCCATTTCCATTGAATTTCCCACCAGTAATGGCAAAACTGCTTATGCTTGGTATTATCCTCCCCAAAATAAAGATTTTATCGCCCCCGAAGGAGAATTACCCCCCTTATTAGTTAAAAGTCACGGAGGACCTACCGCTATGACATCCGCAGGTTATAATCTTAGGATACAATACTGGACGAGTAGGGGCTTTGCTTTTGTTGATGTTAACTATGGTGGTAGTACAGGTTACGGTAGGGATTATCGTCAGAGGTTAAAGGGTAATTGGGGTATTGTCGATGTGGAAGATTGTGTAAATGTTGCCCAATATCTCGTTAAACAAGGGAAAGTTGACGGGGAAAAATTAGCGATTTCGGGAGGAAGTGCCGGAGGTTATACCACATTAGCCGCCCTTACTTTTCATGATACCTTTAAAGCAGGGGCAAGTTACTACGGTATCAGCGACTTAGAAATATTAGCTACCGATACCCATAAATTCGAGTCTCGTTATTTAGATAGCTTAATCGGTAAATATCCTGAAGAAAAAGAAATCTATAGGGTGCGATCGCCCCTCTACCATATCCATAAATTATCATGTCCAGTGATCTTTTTTCAAGGACTAGAAGATAAAGTCGTCCCCCCCAACCAAGCAGAAATGATGTACAATGCCCTCAAAGAAAAAGGTATTAAGACATCTTATATCACCTTTGCCGATGAACAACACGGATTCCGCAAAGCAGAAAATATCAAAAAAGCCTTAGACACCGAATATAATTTTTATATCGAAATTTTCTATCCCCATTAATTAATATTTTAAGGGAACCGAGCCCTTACTACGAACCAATTAAATATAATTTTTTAAGATTATTGAAACATGAACAACTATCATTACTATTTTGATGCTGAGGAGAAAAAAAGTTTTGAGTTACCCGGGGCTAAACCCCATTATAATCCAGATCGTTATGGTCAAGTTCAACATATCTGCCTTGATTTGGATTTAGATATACCTAACCAAAGTTTTGCGGGAGTTTGCACCATTACTTTAACTCCCATACGGCAAAATATCACCCAATTAACCCTCGATGCAGTGGATTTAACCATTGAGTCTGTCTTAATCGATAATATCAGTCAACCCTTTGACTATGATGGAGAAGTTTTAACCATTAACTGCCTACGTGACACTACAGATGAAGATATAAAAATTGTGATCGCCTACCATAAAGAAAAACCGCAACGAGGCTTATATTTTATTTCTCCGAATGAACATTATCCTAACAAACCCTCTCAAGTTTGGACTCAGGGAGAAGACGAAGATTCGAGATACTGGTTTCCTTGTTTCGACTATCCGGGGCAATTGGCAACCTCTGAGATAATTGTTAAAGTACCATCAGATTATATTGCTATATCCAACGGAGAGTTAATTAAAACAGAAGAAAAAGACGATAAAAAAATTTATCATTGGTTGCAACCTCAAGTGCATCCTACCTATTTAATGGCTCTTGCAGTGGGTAAATTTGCCGAAATCAAAGATAAATGGCAAAACATTCCTGTTAATTATTATGTAGAAAAAGGGCAAGAAACAGAAGCCAAAATTAGCTTATGGAAAACCCCTAGAATGATTGAATTTTTCAGTCAAAAATATGGCTATCCTTACCCTTACTCTAAATATGCCCAAGTGTGTGTTGATGATTTCATTTTCGGGGGTATGGAGAACACATCTACTACTATCTTAACCGATCGCGCCTTATTAGACGAAAAAGCATCTTTAGATAACCGCAATACGGAGAGTTTAGTTGCCCATGAATTAGCGCATCAATGGTTTGGAGATTTAGTGGTAATTAAACATTGGAGTCACGCTTGGATTAAGGAAGGGGCGGCTTCCTATGCAGAAGTATTATGGACTGAACACGAGTACGGCAAGGAGGAGGCGAGTTATTACCTGTTAGGAGAAGCGAGAAACTATTTACAGGAGGATTCTTCCCGTTATCGCCGTCCTATTGTTACCAATGTTTACAGAGAAGCGATTGAATTGTATGATCGCCACTTATACGAAAAAGGTGCTTGTGTTTATCATACAATTAGGGGAATTTTAGGGGAGGAATTATTCGATAAATTTATTCATACTTTTGTCAATAATAATGCCCATAAAACTGTAGAAACAGTGGATTTGTTGAGGGCGATCGAGAAAGCAACTGGTTATAATTTAAGCCCATTATTTGATCAATATGTCTTTAGAGGAGGACATCCTGATTTTAAAATAAATTATAGTTGGGATAGTGATACAAATTTAGCCTGTGTAACCATTAAGCAAACTCAGGCTAAAGAAGAAGATGGTAAATTTAAAGACTTATTTACCTTAAAAATTCCCCTTGCTTTTGGTTATATTAAAGAGGGAGAAGAAGCAGAAATAATCAACTTTTCTCTTAAACTCAATCAACCTGAACAAACTTTATATTTACCCCTCGCAAAAAAACCAGATTTTCTCACCTTTGATGTGGGTAACTATCACTTAAAAACCGTTAAATTAGAATATGGTTTCAGTGAATTAAAAGCTCAATTAAATCATGATCCTGATATTATATCTCGTATCTATGCTGCCATCGCGCTTGGCAAGAAAGGAAATTTAGAAGCAGTCAAAACCTTAAGAGAAGTGTTAGAAAAAGAAGTATTTTGGGGATTAAAGGTTGAAATTGCGAAACAGTTGGGCAAAATTAAGCTCAATCAAGCGGAATCCGCCTTAATTGCCAATATAAACCAATCCCATCCCAAAGTCAGAAAAGCCATTATTGAGGCGTTAACCCATCATAAAAGCGAAACCAGTTATCAGGCATTAAAAAATATCGTCATCAACGGTAATGAAAGCTACTATGTAGAGTCATCTGCTATCAGTGGTTTAGGCAAGTTAACTACTGGCAGTCTTGAGGAGAAACAGTCAGAAGTGATTAATCTCCTTGAACAAATTTTAACCGATAAAAGCGGTTGGAATGAGATTATTCGCTCCTCGGCAATCACTGGCTTATCTCACCTCAAAACCAATGAAAAAGCCGCCGACATTATCATGCAATATACGGCATCAGGCATTCCTCAACCCCTACGGTTAACCGCTATTCGTTGCTTAGGCGCGATCGCATCTGGACAAAAACCTGATAAACTGACAAGTATCCTTGAGAAATTCGAGGATTTAACGGCGGATACCTTCTTTTTGACTCAAATGGCATTAATCAGTGGTTTAGGGCAAATAGAAGATTTCAGAGCTATCAATCTGTTAACAATTTTAGCAGATACCAGCCCCGATGGAAGGGTCAAAATGAGAGCAGAAGAAACCATTAACCAAGTGAGAGGAAAACTAGCTAAAGACAAGACATTAAAAGACTTGCAGAGAGAAATTGATAAACTCAAGGAGGAGAATAAAGACTTACAAAGTCGTTTAGCTAAATTAGAGGCAAAATAAAGATTGGCGATCGCAAAGTAAATTCTATCACATTCTTGGAGTTTCCAATTGATGTTGTACTAAGGGGCGTAAACTATTTAACCCCGCTGCGATCGCAGTTCCGTTATGAATGAGAGTAGCGAGGAGGGGATTTAAACCAATAGTGGAAGCAAAACCCAAGCCGATGAGATTAGGGGCAACCACTAACATGGTATTCTGTTCAATTAAACTCTGAGTTTCCTTTGCAATTGCGATCGCCTCTAAAATACTACTAAGGTCATTATTCATTAAGACAACATCCGCCGTTTCCCGTGCTATATCCGAACCATCAACGAAAGAAATAGACACATCCGCATAGGCTAAAGCCACAGAGTCATTTAACCCATCTCCCACAAAAGCCACGGTTTTACCGCCTCTACTCAAAGTTCTGACAATTTTCGCCTTATCTTCAGGAAAAGCATCCGCATGGACTTGCTGAGGGGGTATATTAAGCACTTTTGCTACCTGATGAGCCCTTACTTGATTATCGCCTGTTAGCAAATGTACTTCCATACTGTAAAGACATTGCAAATCATACAATAAACTAGCACTTTCAGGGCGTAAAGGATCGCTATATTCGAGATAACCCATTAATTCACCATCACAGGCAACATAAACAAAAGATAAACCCTCTAAAACGTCTAATTTATCTTGATTATGACTAATATTAGCAAAATTTACTCCCTGAGAGCGTAAAAACTTCTCACTACCCACCATAACGGTTAAACCGTCAATTTCTGCCGTCATGCCCGAACCTACGCTATAATCCCAACTATTACGGGGTAAAACTTCGATTTGCTCTTGTTTACCATAATTAACGATCGCTTCTGCCACAGGATGAGTGATTCTTTGTTCGGCGGATACCGCTAACTGCAATAATCTTTGAGGGGTGATATTATCATTGACAGTTTCCACCCCAACCACCTTAATATTACCTTCCGTGAGAGTGCCTGTTTTATCAAAGACAATGGTATCAATTTCCCCTAACAACTCCATGGTGCGCCCACTTCTGACTAAAATACCGTGACGGGTAGTGTGATTTAATGCACCTAAGAAAGCAGTAGGCATAGAAACACGGATACCAGTAACGAAATCGAGAGTTAAAATGGAGGCAGTGCGAGTCGGGTCTTTTGTGGTAGCGAAGACAATTCCTGCTAAAATCATAGAGGGAATGATCAACTTATCTGCAACCTTTGCCGCATAGTTTGCCATTCTGGTATCATGAACGGGGGCTTTTTCTAATAATTCTATACTAGCCGCCGCCCTTGTTTGAGTACCTATCCTTTCAGATTTTACTTTTATTTTACCAGAACGAACCAAAGTGGAGGCATAGACATAGGTATCAATTTGAGCAACAATGGGCATGGATTCCCCAGTGAGTTGCTGTTGATCAACGGTAGCCTCTCCATAAGTTACTATACCATCAACGGGGATGCGTTCCCCCGGATAAACGATGACGGTTTCTCCTGCGATTACCTCATCACTTTTTATTTGCACGACTTCCCCTTGTCTTTCTACCCATGCAAAACGCCCAATGGTATCCAATAGACTAGCAGTTTTTTGTTCTGTCGATCGCGCCGTATATTCCCGAATCAAATCCCCTAACTCATGAAGGCTAATAACCAGAGAGGGAGTTAATAACTTGCCTTGGAAACCACTCAACACCAAAGCCATTAAATCGAGACAGTCGATATTGAGTTTATGATGGATAAAGATGCTTTCCATTGCCCTAGTAGCAACGGGCAAACCAGCAGTAACTAAGGCACTTCTAGCCAAAAACGTCATTAAACTGGTGGGAAAACTATTGGCAACAATAGCTAAACCAGTAGAAACTAATGGTAAAGTTAAATTAGACCATGAGGTGCGATCGCATTCTTCATTTTGAGTATGATGATTAAAGGTGCAATCGTTAGTATTGGTAGAGTCAGATGGAATTTTTGACAGGACTATCCCATCTTGATCTGAATTATACCCAAAAAAGAGACTTTTTAAAAAAACATTTTGAGAAATTTCTCTTTCATAATGAATTACCATAGAAGAAGCGGACACATTGAAACGATAATCCTTAACCTCCTCCATTGCCGTCAAACGGTTTTCCCATTGTTGTTGTAAAGCCTTTGTTAAGACGGGAGTGCGAAGGCGGATTCTCCCTTCAATACTATGAATGAGGGAATATTCACCGAGATGATTATTGTGAGAATGATTGATTGTTGCTTGAGTTAGTGTCATGGAAACTGAATCAGTATTTAATTATCTGTGTCAAATTAACTGTAGATTTAGAGATAATGGTAGGGGTTAGGTGATTTCTGACAATAAATATACCAGTACGATCCCCCCTAACCCCCCAAAACACAAAGGGGGAATTATCAAGAAACGGGTAAATTCTTTCTTGGAAACCACCTTAAACAATGTTCAACCCTTCTTACAATGAACGAAAAATCTTCCCTAGTAATAAGTTTGAATCCCTAAAGTGCGATCGAGATGGACAATTATTAGAATTAATCAACAATACCGTATCTGTTTCTCTTGGCAAAATAACCATATTTGGGAAGTAGAAATAATTGATTATCACTAACAATTAATTAAATACTCTTTTCTCTTGCTTAGACAACGCCGATAATATAGCAATCCTAAATCTTATGTGAGAAATAATAGCGTGATAAGAAACATCTCTTAAAACCAACGATTAGACTAAACACTTTGATTTATGAGTATTTAACCTGACACCTGACACCTACCTTCATCATAATCTCACAACTCAAATAGGATCGCTATATGTGATTAACTCCTTTGCGCCTTTGCGTCTTTGCAAGATAAAGTTATAATCAAACTAGCTTAGAATCAACATGATTAAAATTCCCACTCATAGACAACCAACCCATCCCGGAGAAATGCTACTGAAAGAGTTTTTAGAGCCTATGGGTTATGGGTATATCACAAAGAGAATTAGCAGATAAAATCCGAGTGCCTTATCAAAGAGTAAATGAAATAGTAAATTGTCATCGGGGGGTGAGCATTAGTACAGCTTTACGCCTAGCCAAATTTTTCGGCACATCGGCAGACTTTTGGCTTAACCTTCAACTACGTTGGGATTTATTCCACATTCAAACAAAAGAAAAAGAAGTATTAGCCCAAATTGAAGAATATATTGCCAGTTAGAATGAAAAACAATGAGTTTAATTAACATTGATAAAATACCTCAAGATAAGTTAGAAAAAATTTGTCAAAAATGGTTAGTTAAAGAATTAGCTTTATTTGGCTCAATTTTGACTAATAAATTTAGTGAGAATAGTGATATTGATCTTTTAGTCACGTTTGATGATAATGCTATGTGGAGTCTATTTGATATTGTTAGACTGAAAAATGAGTTAAAAAACCTATTCAAACAGGAAGTTGACTTAGTAGAAAAATCTGCATTATCTAATCCTTTTATTCGTTACGAAATTATCAATAATCATCTAATTATTTATGAGTCAAATTAATAGAAATTATGCTTTTCTTTGGGATATGTGGCAATCGAGTCAAAGAATTATTCTTTTTACCGAAAATACCTCATGGCAAGAATACCGCAATAATATCTTATTACAAAGTGCGATAGAGAGACAACTAGAAATATTAGGAGAGGCGGCAAGACGAATATCCGATGATTTTCAACAAGAAAACAAACAAGTTCCTTGGAGTGATATTATTGGACAGAGGAATATTATCGCCCATCAATATGAAAAAGTTGATCAAAAAAGAATTTGGCAAGTAATCACTGTTGATATTCCTAATCTTGTTATTGAATTAGAAAAAATTATCCCCCCTATGCCACCAGAAATATAACTAACAACTAATACTTCTTACTCTCCTTTCGTCGCATCAATAATACTCATCAACTTAAAGCCTAAATCCATATCGGATAAATTTCCCCCATCGTATTTGATTACCACAGAAGCAACAGTGCGATTTATCCGCACATTTAAAACGTTATCATCGTCATTGAGTAATCTTTCTAAGCGTTTGGCAAAGAGTGCATCTTTTTTGATTTGAGGAATACGCAATCTAACTCTACCTTTGACAGAGTGAAGAATCGACATTTCCTCCTCATCTTCGGAAACTTTAGTTTGATTTTGTGTCGATGATTGTGTATCTTGGGAAGGACTTTTTTTCAATTCCTTGAATAGTTGACGAAAAACCGTTGCTACTCCTAGATTGACTAATAAAGCATTTGCTCCCCTTAACTGAAATCTACTGGTTACAAATAAGCCGAACATAACAGGAATAACCATTTCGACTTCTTCATGTTCTTTTAAAAAAGTCGCAATTTGTTCTTTATTTTCTGTGGTAATAACAGTAGCATTCTCTGCCATTACTGTTGCATTAGTCATGATTTATTCTCTCCTATTAAAAACTATCATTTAAGAGTTATTTCTCTTACTTTTCAGTAACTAGATTCTTAATTATTTTTAGATAATTTAGTCACTAGAAGAACGATTTAAAACAGTAATTTGTTCTTTAGTTTCGGTTTTTTCGGCTAAAACTTCTGCTTGTGCTTCTGCCACTAAATCTCCTAATTGTTCACCTGTTTCGGCAATAGTTTCCTTAGTTTTTTGGTATAAAATTACCCCCGTTTTAATAGTAGCTTTAGCCACTGGTTTGAGAATAGAAGCAATAGTAGGAGCGAGTATAACTGCTCCAATACCAATGGCAATGGTTTTTATAGGATCATTTTGGTACATATTTTTGACTTTATCTAACATGATTTTTTCTCCTTTAATAACGATTAGGTAAATTTTGATTAAACTGTTCTGATACAAAACTTTTTTTGCTTATTTTACTCTTGAGAAACATAGATAATAGAAGCAGTTTCTTTATCTAAAGTAGCTCTACTTTTTCCACAAAAAATACACAAGAAGGAAATTTACTTTCTAGGAAAATATTCGTTCCTTGAATCACTCCCATTGCTATATAGCTTGTGAGCCTATTTTTAAATCAGACAAGGAAAAATAATTCGACATATAAAACCTCTATTTGACAATAAAATAATTAATTACTCCTAATTGAATAACAAAAATTATTAACTTCCTACTATTAATAGTAGCAATCTTTACTTGATTGATCAATCATTCATTTTAACCTTTTGTTAACTATTTTTAGCATTTAAAATGTGTCACTTTACTTAATTTAAAAAAATCACTTTACACATTTAATTACTAAAACAATTTTTATTGATGTAATTTTATTGGATTCTCCCTCGATAGTTAATACTTTCTCAGAGAAAAACGATTTCAGCATCTAGTGAAAGGTTATTATTCAAAATGTATGTGGATTTTTTTGGTTATTGCTATTAATTTTTATTAAGTTTTGCTTAATTTTTCTCAAACTATGATTTTAATGCAATTTTTATGCAATAATTGTGAGAGAAAGTTTATTAGTCGTCAAGGTATTGTTATGGCTTTAGTACATTGGGATAAGTCGGTTTTAACATTGCATCTCAAGGAAATGATCGAAGATCATCAAAGAGGCGATCGCACCGCTCTATTGGGATTAGGGGCGATCGTCATGGGTACAGTATTCATTCCTGCTACTGTAAAGTTAGGTAAGCCCTTATTAAAAAGTATGATCAAAAGTAGTTTATATCTTTCCTCTAGCATCAAAAAAAATCATTCCTAACTAAATTATAATTATAAGCATTAGTAACACTGTTAAACTCCTATAGACGAAGGAAAGCTAAGCAAAAAAAAGCAAATTAACTGCACCTGCCTCTTAGAAACTGTTTGAAAAGTTTAGAAGTAAATTAGAAATTCTGAGATTGACGTTCCAATCTCCTCACCATAATTATGAATCATACTCGCAAAAATCATCATTTCACTCGTAGTTGGTAAAAATTCATAATCTTTTCGGAATCACACTGAAACCTGGTTCTTCATCTGTCCTTTTCAAATGTTCCAGTTTCCAGCCAAATTCTTTCTCTATTTTCGCTATAAATTCCTTTCCTTGATGATCAGAACGTTTCGCTCCATGGACACATAAATCTAGCACTAAACCCATCGTATCCACCAAGATTGTCCTTTTTCTCCTCTTTACTTTCTTCCCACCATCAAAGCCAATTTCTTCTCCACCCATTGCCGTTTTGACTGACTGACTATCAACACTGCCGGCACTGGGTACAGGGTTTCTTCCTGCTTGTACACGTACCAGCACAACTAACTAAAATTTGCCATACCCAAGGTGCTCTAATGGCATATAATGGGCTAGTTGATTTTTCTTTCGCCTGTTGTAATTCTTCGGAAAAATAACGAATTGTTTTCATAATTCCCTGCGATCGCTTCTTAGTCTTTCTTTTTATGTTTCAATTCTCATACTATATACGTTTTTTTCCCTTAGTTGTTAGAAGTTAGAAACAAGTGACAGCAGATATGCTATCATTTGCTTATGACAGTTCAAATGGTAGTTGATACAAACATTTTTATTAGTGCCATTATTAGTAAATCTGGGGCATCCAGAAAAGTTATTCGAGGATGTTTAGAAAGGAAATATTTACCTTTAATGGGCAATAGTTTATGGTTTTTCACGAGATGGTATGCTGTGAAAGCTGGAAGTCTTGATCTCTCGTTTTCAAAATGCAATTTGCATACTAAGTCATGAAGAACCAAAGAAGTTATCTCTCTCTATGAAGAATTATCGGCTACTTTTCCTGATAAAATCTTTAAACATATTCATCAGGGTAATGCTAATCTTCCAGAAAATACGGAGTTACTAAAAAATCCTACTCTTTGGTTACAACAGAATAAATGTGATGGTTTAATTGTCTCTCCTACTATTGTCTGTGGTTTCTCCATTGAGGGTAATTTTTTTGATGTGGTTATTGGTAATTTCTGCGGTGTTTTACCTGTTAATCAATGTCGTCAAATGTTACGGCGTATCCGTAGTGATATTCCTCGCTATGTTTATGCTAGTAATTACGGGTTGAGTTATGCCAATATGTTTAATTTTCAGGAAATCACTGATAAGGCTATCTCCAAGAAAAAGACTAAGTTGGATTTACTCAAGTTATCTTCACTCATTGCTAAAAGTGATCTCCCTTTTGAATGTATAAAAGTATTACAAAGTATGATAGATCCTAAAACGGGTAAGTGGAATAATATTGAGCTTATCACCCAATCAAAATACCTCGGTTTTATCAATGTGGGTAAGGCTAATTATCGGGAAAATATTTTTAATGAGTTAAGGGATAGTGGTAGCACTATTGTTTATGGTTATAGTTATGATAAGTTTGTAGCTGAGTTTGTGGAGGTAGGATTTACCTTACAAAATGAAGTGCTAAATGTGCCTGATTTTTGAAAAGGTTGAAACCCAGTAGGGGTTGAATAATATTCAACCCTCACGAAATCAATAAACTATCGGGCAACGATGCTATTAACTATTACATTAGAACCATTAACGGAAGTACTAACAGATCGAACGATTGCACAGGTTGAGCGTTTTGTGTCGGAAAATTACATTTTAGAGTAGGGTTAAGATTTCTTCTTGTTAATCATTCTTTATCAGATTCGATCGAAACGTTATCTTCTTTATCATCAATTACTATAGAACATTGTTTGGCTACTGTACCTGAAAATTTAATCGTAGCGGATTGTGCAAAAGCTAGTGGCGGAAAAGAAACTAAACATAATAAAGCCAATACTATCAAAGCATATTTTTTGGCAATCCAAGATAGGCATAACATCTCTCTCACAGGATTTATTTCTAATCCCGCCTCCCCTAAGTATTGTTTACCTTCTCCTATTGAGATGACGTTGAGTCTCAAATAATTCGATCGTTTCTAGGGAAAAGGTTTTTGTTTTCTATAGTTCTACTATATCCAATCAAACATAAAATTGAGATTGAGAGAAATACAGATTTTTCTAGTTTAAATAAATAGAAATCTACTTAGGGAATTTCCTATTTTATTGTGGAATTGCTGAGAAACGAACCACAAAAAGATAAAAACCTGCGGAAACTTCAGTGTTACTTCTTGCACTCATATTGACGGTTATGGTACGACTTCCTCCTATTCTGAAAACGGAAGAAGATAAAGTTAAAAATCCTGTATATGTTATGGAATCAGGATTTCCCTGACTAGCTGTTAAAGTTCTTAAAATACCTGTATAAAAAATAGTACTACTCTCTTGATAGGTTGCGGTTGCCGTTGATGATGTAATGGTGAAGGGCGCTGAAACGGCAGAAACTTCGGGAGGATTGAGGGTTAATTGAACACCTGTCAAGTTACAAGTAAGGGTTGCACTGGCAGGAATATTACTGATAAACTCTTTTCTGTCAGGAGTGAGTTGTAAAGAGCCTCCCTGAATATTAGAAAATGAGCATTCTCCGCCAATAGTTGTTTGAAAGTTGAAAACTGCACTTTGAGCTTGAGAAGATTTTGGAAAAATAAACCCCAAACTCATGGAAGATAATAAACAACAGATAGTAAAAAGTTTGGGGTTTAAGATAGACATTCACTTGTTCTAATATAAATTAGCTAATGAAAAAAACAAAAATACAATATGTAATGCAAGTTATCTTTATTGGTTTGTCAATGTCATAACTACTTCATAGGAATATGAACCTGCAGTCAGACTTGCTGTATCACTAGCAAAATCAGCTACAAAATCTAGATCCACCGCTGTTGCACCCGCATTTAGGGTTTGAAGCGCACTTTGTGTACTTCCATCTGCAGTCAATGTAGCTGTAGTATCACCAGTTAAATCAGCGGTTGCATCTAAATTAACTACATTCGCAATTGTGGCAGCACCAGCAGTAGGAGATTGTGATACGTCTGTTATCTGTAGTGTAGCTCCAGTAAAGTTACAGTTAACAGTAACGGAATCCGATCCTTCTAAATTTTGACCATTCTGAGTTAAAGGAGCTGTAGAGGAAAAACCATTACCCAACCCCAAAGCATCGAATTGACAAGCACTGCTTATTGTTTCGGTAAAATTAAAAACAGCAGACTGTGCCATAGCACTTTGGGCAAAACCGACTACGGAAAAACCAGTGAGTAAAGCGATCGAAGTAGAGAGGATTTTAAGGGAGGAGATTTTCATATTGATTACCATGGGTAAGTTTATCAGTCAGATGGGAATGAGAATAATTATTTTTAAGTTCTTTAATAAGTTGAGTAAACTAATTAGTAAGTATATTTAAACAAAGCACTTAAAAATTAATACTTAAACTCTTTATGTAATTACATCTTACCATTTAATCTACTTTTTTGATTCAGTATAAACACGGGAATTTTAGGAGTTTGAATTGTAAAGTTTTGATGAAGATACGCAAATAACCTGAGTTAAGCTAGTTTACATTGTCGTTTATGGGTGAGAGTAGATAAAATAGAAAATTGTAAGTCAATAAATTTTGAGACTAAAGTTATCAAAATTTATTTTTATGATGGTTAAATTGAAGTAATTACTATTTTTAAAAATTAATATAAAAACTGAAATTCGATCGAATAATTGTTTATTAGCTTATCATCTT
>CAYPDC010000033.1:0-5899 GCA_964409355.1 uncultured Cyanobacterium sp. | reverse complement strand
TTTTTTTTGCGAATTACCTTGTACCGAATTAGGGACAGAATATCATTGTTAAAATTTTCATAAATGATTTAAAATTACTATATCATAAAAATAATAAGACACAAATTAATTATTTTCCTATGACACAGATAAAGACGATCGGCAGTAATGGAGAAATTTCTTTAGGTAAAGAGTTTGCTGGTGAAAATGTTTTAATTGATAACCCTGAATATGGTGTTTGGACTATTAAAATCGGTAAATTTATCCCTCATAATGAACAGTGGTTATTAGATAAAGAGAATGCGACTAAACTTGATGAGGCTTTAAATTGGGTAAGTAATAATAAACCTGCTCATACTGATTTAACTGAGTTAGAAAATTCATTATTGTCTAGGTTTAATACTGAGGATATTTTGGGTTAAAAAGGTTAAAATATTAATTAAATGGCTAATATTTTGCTGGATTTAAACTCTCCTGTTTTTCAAAAAGATTTATTTTCTTTGAGTAAGGAAGATGCCTATAGTGTCTTAAATACTTTTAAAAAAATAACTAAAATGGATTGGGATAGTCTCTATAAAAGTAAGGGGTTAAAGTGGGAGTTAATTTATTCTAAAAAGGGCAATAATGGCGAAAATATTTATAGTTTTCGTATTAATAAAAGGTTTAGGGCAACGGCTTTAAGAGATGGTAATTATCTCAGGGTACTGAGTTTACATCTTGATCATGATTCAACTTATAAATAAATTAGGTATAATTATTCATTAATACAAAAAAAAGATTTCAAATATTAATAACTTTAAAAGTATATGAATACTCAATTAGTCAATTATTTAGTAGGAGTAATTAATCATCTTACTAGGGAAGAAAAATATTTATTAAAAGAAAAATTAACCGATAACAATATTAATTCTTCTCCTGAAAAATCTTATCAAGAGTTATTAACATTAAAGGCAAATATTTTTAATCGCCGTGAAGGTAAGTCTTTAAATATTAGTCCTGATGATCTTCTTTTTCAGTTACGCAATGAAAGAGATGAAGAATTAATATTTATGAGAAATTTAAACTAAATTCCCCCTTTATTTAAGGGGGGGGGTTAGGGGGGATCTCGTATTCTGCTATATATTCGACATGGTGGGCAATGCCCACCCTACATTGATGGAGTTCGATCGAGCCTCATGATTATTTCAACTGTAAATTTAGTTCTTGAAACGCCTCAGAAGATGAATCAATGGTAATACTGGAAGGCTGAGGGATTAAGTCATTGACTTTTAATTGATATGTACCTCGTTTTAAATTCTCTAAAAAGAAAACCCCTGCATTATTAGTAATGGAAGACACCGTTTCTCCTCCATTTTCGGGTATGGCTTCCACCTTTGCGCCCCCAATGGGTTTATTTTCTGCATTGGTGAGCGCTCCTGCAAAAGTATAGGACAAAACAAAGGGAATAGATACTTCTGTATAAGCACCGGGAGCTACTTTGACAGCAAAAGATGTGACGGTAGGACTCCAATCAAAGGGGTATCCTGCTTCATCTAAGTCAAGTCGATATGTGTCGGGGGGAACGATCAGAAACACTCCATCCCGTTGAATTTCAGGTAAGGAGGAGCGAATGGAACGATTATTTAAGACTAAGAGCAAGTTGGCGTTTTCGGTAAAAATTTCATCGTCACTGTCAAAAATTCCGTTACCATTTTGATCATAAAAAGGCTTAATCCACAAACCACCTTGAGAGCGAAGATTGTCGAAATCTCTTTCACTGGTAATAGTTCTAACTCCGTTTTGAAGGTTAAATCGAGGGAAAATATCGATTAAAAACTGACTATTAGAGGAGGAAAGGGAAAAGTCTTGATAACGTAAACGTAAGGTTAATCCGGGTATCAACCCTGTAGCGATCGAACTAACAAAACCGTTACCTTGAGAACCGATACCATAACCGAGATTAAATTCCCATGAAGGTAAACCTCCTGTTAAGCGATTTGCTGAACGGTAACGCCATTGAAGGGTGCCGATATAGTCATTGTTACTGTTATTATTTTGAGTTTCATAATCGAGTACGATCGAATGTCCATCTCCTAAATAATTTTTTCCTGATAGGTTATAACTCATTTCTGAGAAAGTGCGGTTTTCATCTCCTCGATGGTTAAGGTTTAAGGCTCTCCATCTTTGATTTAACGACCAATTTAGCTTATAGTTAGTGTCTATTTCTGCTTGAATATTAGTAGAAGTATCTAAACCAGAAAAAGATAATCCTAATCCTGTGGAAATATAGGGGTTATCCTTTTCGTAGTTCCCCGTAACTGTCAAGTTAAGATAACGGGAAAGTCGCCAATTAAGATTCATTCTTTGACGGATTCGATCGAAATCCATACTTAAATAAAAATTAGGGGAAGGATTATAGTTAAGTCGAGAAATCACTTCCCAAGGGGAATCAAAATCGCCACTGAGGGCAGATACAGAGAATCGTAGAGGGATGCCATTCGGTTGATAAAAAATTTCTCCAAGGGTGCGAAACGACTGATTATCGTTGTAAAAACCGACACCGAGGGTTATATCTTCTAATAAACCATAACGATAAGCCATACCCGCTCCCACTGTGCCAAAATCACCAAATAAATTATCGCCGATGGTTTCTCGCCTCGCCCCAGCCGTGAGGGTTAACACCGAAGCCCCTTGGGGTAATAGTTCGGGAATATCGGTAAAATTGATGTTTTGTACCATCGGCTCATTACTTAAAAGCCCATCCTTATAGAGTTTCACTTGATAAAATTCTCCTCTCACGGGGATATTTTCAAAGATATAAACTCCAGACTTATCCACAAGAGTTTCTGCCACAATACGACTACCAAAACTTTGTACTAATTGAACAAGAGTGCCGGGGGAGGCTTCTCCTGTGATGGTGCGAGGTAAACTATTGGCTTGTAATCTTTGCTCTGGGGTGAAAGTACCACCGAATCTATTTTTTTCGGGGGTAAATCCCCATCGTTGAATGGTGGTTAATCCCCAAAAACTGCCTCCTCCTTCCCCTCGCCAAAAGGTAGGTTGAGAGCCGATGATATAGTCTGCTTGATCTCCTTGATACCACCATTGGGCATTTTTAATATTCCATTGAGTAGTACTAAAAAGATCATTTTGAGTGGTAGTAATTAACCAACCGCCCCCTAAGAAAGTACCGATGGCAGTTAATTCACCGCTATTATCATAAAAATTATTGTCAAAACTAGATGTACCTCGAAAGTTCGATCGACTACCAAGGGCTGTAAAACTAAAGGCTGGAGGAGAAACAACGGGTAAACCGTCTAAAATAACAGGAATTTCTTGATATTGTCCTTGATTTATATTAATTCCCAACCAAGGGGGTTTAAATACGATCGAGTACTCTAAAATATCAAATTCTGTAGGTACTTTAAACCAAGTTTCGATTTGTTGAGGGGTGATAGCTAACCCTAAATCTTCATCTTCGGTTAATTCTTGGGGATTGATTTTGACGACTAAACCGGGGGCGTTAATTTGCCAACTATTTTCTGTTTCTTCTGTGATTTTGAGTTGCAAAACTTGAACAACATCATTCCAACTAATTAACCATTGAGAAAAGTTAACAGCTTCTGTGCCGTTTTCTGCACCTTTGATAAAAGTTGAGGTGAGGACATTTCTTTTTTCAACATTGATACCGAGGGGAAGTAAGTCGAACTTAACGGGGGTTTCTGGGTTAGGGATGTTTTCAGGAATAGTTATTTTGTCGTTGGTTTGGGCTTGGGCGAAACGAGAATAAAAAACAGGTGTGAAAATACCTAAAAAATTGATAATGACAATTATAGGAAATAACTCAAAATATTTCCAAATCATGGTTTATGGTTTTAAATTTTTGCTCACACCAAGTTCGATCGTTAACTATTATTTACTGAATAAGTCGGAAAGCTCTTAAAATCAACGGTTTACAAGGGTTGAACGGTGTTCAACCCCTACATTAACAAAAAAGTGAGTAGTTTTAGCCATTTTGACTCAAAAACTCTTTGTTAAGGGGGGATCATGAAGGTATATTTATTATTAGACTTCGATCACATTTATTTTTCATTGTTTTGTAGTAAGGGCTTCAGCCCTCAAACTATTAACATCAAAGGTTTACATGGGTTGAACACTGTTCAACCCCTACATTAACAAAAGCCTTTTTGATCACCGCCCTAATTATCTACCGATATTTTAGTTTCAAAAGGAATAATTGTCGGATTATTATTTCCTTCTTGCCAAACTAATTGCCCTGTTAATTGATATTCTCCTTTTTTAAGATTGATTTTTTCTTCTTTTAGGGTGGTTTCATTGAGTTTAACTAAATTCAAATTGATAATTCGATCGCTCTGTGCCATTACAGTAGTTTCAGTGCTTTCCCCCGTGACGATCGAGCTTCCATTTTGATTAAGTTGCCAAATAACTTTAGGTAAGGCGGTGGCTTGTCCAGTATTTTTGACTAATAAACCCACAAGATTCTCTTTGGTATTATAGGAGGCAGAGTCAACATTTAAGTTGGGTTGTAAATTTCCTTTGCGTACATATACTGTCACCCCAATTCGAGCGATGATACCCACAGAATTTTGTTGATTATCTTGACTTTGTTGTAGGGTTTCCGAAAAAATGGCGGCACGGTATTCTCGATCGGGTAAACTAGGAAGAAATTGAGCCACAAAACGCACTCGACGCTCTGCACCGGCTGGAATAGTCATTTCCGTAGGGGAGAATCGGAGATAGGGAGTTAAGTCCGCTTCACTGGTTTCTACGGTTTGAAAACCTTTTTCCCTATCATAAATAAAGGGTTCGGTATAAACTCTAACTCTTATAGGCTCGTTGGTAGTGTTACGAACATTGATAATTCCTTGAGCTTGTCCTCTTTCAGTTTGCTCTTGAATGACAAGAGGTGATACTCCAATTTGAGCATAACTGGATTTTGAGTCAACGTAGAAAGGCAACACCAATCCCATTAAAGTAGGAAAAACGTAACCCAAAAGTTTCCTTTTATTGAATATTTTTTGATTTAAGTTCGTCATAAGTGAAATTTTAAGACTTTATTTCTATCTTTGTATCTTTAAATTCAGATAAATCTTATTTGTTAAGACTTACGTTAATTATTTCATAATAATTAAGCATTTAGTGAAGAGCGGATTTTCCTTGACTTTTCTCCTATTTTTTGTAAAAATAGAAAATGTAAATATTATAATGAAAATATGTGCTTTTTTAAAAAATACAACTAAAATACCATTATTTAATAATATAACTAAAATTGCAACAAAAGTCAAGTTAAAAAGCATAAAATAGTCGGTTTTTTATTTTAATGAGAAAAGTCAATGATTGTTTGATTGCTTTTAATTTCTTTCTGTTTTTTCGCAGATTTTAACACTTTTAACACTAATCTTGTATCAGTCTTTTGTTGGTTGATTGAGAGTAAGAAATATTCCTAATGTTGCTCCGTTGATGGCGATCGTACCTAATAGAAAACAATTCTCCCCTCTCCCTCTGGTATCTGGGGTTGCGGGTGAGGGTAGCTCGTAATCATGTTCTCATGACTGATCCTGACTGCTATAAATCTCGAATATCTGCCAATTTTTCAAATTCTTTATTATTAATCTCAAGATCCTGATGGGACAATATATGGGAAATAGAATTTTAGGTAAAGAGATTAATCCTAACTCAAATACTGTGGGAGTGATTAGAATATAATACCAAAATAAAAATTTATCTTTCCAAGATTCCATCGTTTGAAAATATAATAAAAGAACTTGAAAATTGTTTTGTATTTTATTGTTAGGACAACGTATTTGTTTTTGAATTTTATTCGACAGTTTGTCAATAATTGGATCTGATTCTATTTCTTGTTCTATATAGCGATCCTAAATCATTTGTGAGAATCTTAACGTGAGTTCCCCCCTTTTTA
>CAYPDC010000032.1:33215-34228 GCA_964409355.1 uncultured Cyanobacterium sp. | reverse complement strand
TTAAAAAGAAATTCCACAAATTTAATTATTTCTTCCTTATTTTCTCTATTTCTTAATAGTAAATAAAAATTATCCGCCCCCATTCTCGCTATATAATCCTTTTCTCTTAAGCATTTTTGTAAATGTTTCGCAATGATTTGTAAGAGGCGATCGCCTATTTCATGGCCTAAAGAACTACTAATCAGGCTAAAACGGCTAAAATCAAGCTGAATAAGAGCAAAAAGAGAGTTATTTTTAATTGTACTCTGAATTTCTTGAGCTAACGCCACTTTACTCGGTAAACCAGTCAGACTATCTTCTGTGATCATCTTTTCTAGTTGAGCGGTACGTTCTTGGACTTTTTCCTCTAAAATAGAATTAGCTTCCTGTAATTTTTGACAAGACTAGGAAATATCAGTTATTACTTAGATATTATATTTGGTCCGGAGTTGGATCTGCAAAATTTAGCCTCAAACAGGTGCAACCTCAAAAGCCACTCCTTCATCTCGGAATAAACTAGGAAATTGGGCTAAAGCAGAATCCCTCTCTTGTTGATTGACAAATAAATATGTTCCATCCACTTGAGTATTAGCCAAACGATAATAATCTATGCCGACATTGGCATCAGCATCGTAGGCATAAAAGGCGATTCCTTCTTCGGCAAAGACATCACCAAAATTTTCTCGAATACTGACACTTTCCGCTTCGGATGCAAATAGATAAGTACCACTTACTTGAGTATTAGCAAAGCGATTGAATTGAATTAAGGTATTATTAGGGGTACTAGCAACTTTAAAAGCAGGACCATCTTCAGAAAAAACATCTCTGAAATTAGCACGGACATTAACACTTTCTCCTTCAGTGGAAAACAGATAAGTACCTGCTACTTGTTGGTTGGAAAAACGGTTAAAAGTGGTATCGAGTAAACTTAACGGCTCTTCCAATTGAGATAATGATGCCCTTACTGATTGTTCCGCAAAACCGACAATATCAGCCAAACCATCCCCATTAATATCTGCTAATTGACGAGGATT
>CAYPDC010000032.1:0-33115 GCA_964409355.1 uncultured Cyanobacterium sp. | reverse complement strand
GCGATCGAAACTGTTCCAACCACCATCATTAGGGGTATAACTACCATCTAAAGCAGTATAAGGAGTGCCAAAAGTACCATCTTCCCGTCCTAGTGCCGCCGTTACTACTGCGTTGGCAAAACCGACAATATCCGCTAATCCATCCCCATTAATATCTGCTAATTGACGAGGATTGCGATCGAAACTGTTCCAACCACCATCATTAGGGGTATAACTACCATCTAAAGCAATATAGGCATCTCCAAAAGTACCATCTCCTTGTCCTAGTGCCGCAAAGACGCTGGTTCTGCCAAAACCGACAATGTCAGCCAACCCATCCCCATTAATATCTTCTAATTGGCGGGGAAATTGATCAAAACTGTTCCAACCACCATCATCAGGGGTGAATTCACTGTCATTGTTAAAGGCGGTATAAGGTGTACCAAAAATCGCTTTGAGATTTTGCATAATTTCAGTGGTTAATAGATTATTTTATCGTTTTTTTAGTTATGATCCAAAATCTCCATCAACAGATGAATATTATCGGGTTGATCATCAACAATTAATATTTTTTCCCATTTTTGACGGACATAGAATGTTTCTCCCATATTAATCAAACTGAGCATAACACGGATTTCTCAGAGTTTTGATGGTTTGTAAGGTAAAACGGGCAGTTTCCTCTATTTCTTCACGGGTATTAAAACGTCCGATACCAAAGCGCAAAGAAGCCCTAGCTAACTCGTCAGAATGCCCTAAAGCCTTTAAAACATGAGATGGTTTTGTCGATGTTGAAGAACAAGCCGATCCTGAAGATACAGCTATCCTCGATTGTAATGCTAATAATAGCGCAGATCCGTTCACTCCTTCAATACTAATATTTAAGTTTCCTGCCAATCTTTTATCTAAGTCGCCATTTAAGTGAATACCCTCTAATTGACGTAATTCTTGCCATAAATAATCCCTTAACTCTTTTTGTCTTTGATTTTCTCTTTCTCTCTCCTCTAAGGCTATTTTTATACTTTCAGCAAAGCCTACGATTTGAGGGGTGCAGAGTGTGCCTGATCGATAACCTTTTTCTTGTCCTCCTCCCTGAATTTGAGATGCTAGATTAACTCTCGGGTTTTTTGCTCTGATATACAATGCTCCAGTGCCTTTTATGCCATGAATTTTATGGGCTGTTAATGACATTAAATCTATATTCATTTTTTGCACATCAAGAGAAATTTTACCGATCGCTTGAGCAGAATCAGTATGAAAAATGACCTCTTTTTGACGACAAGTTGCCCCTATTTTCTCTATATCCTGAATTACTCCTATTTCATTATTAGCTGTCATTACAGAGACTAAAATTGTATCTTCTCGAATAGTTTTGTCTAATAATTCTAAGTCTAATAAACCGTTTTTTTGCACGGGTAAAAAAGTAATCTCAAAACCGAGGGTTTGTAAATATTCGCAGGGTTCAATGACTGCTTTATGTTCTGTTGCTACTGTTATTATATGCCTTCCTTTTTGAAAGTAGGCTTCGGCAACTCCTTTTATGGCTAAATTATTGGCTTCCGTTGCTCCACTGGTAAATATGATCTCTCTCGGTTCGGCATTAAGAGCAGATGCGATCGCATCTCTAGCTTGATTAACGGCGGCTTGTGCCTCCCAACCATAAACATGGGCATTACTGGAGGGATTGCCAAAATATTGGCTAAAATAGGGCATCATAGCTTTGATGACTCTCTCATCCACCCTAGTGGTAGCGTGACAATCTAAATAAATGGGGCGATCGAGCATTATGATATTTAGTAAACTGAAGATAAAACTATCAGTTATTATTATAAACAAAGATTTAAAGACGGTTTTCACTATGTGGGAGTAAAAAAATTATGGATAGTGCAAATAATGAGAAGATTGTCGGCTACTTCATTGAGGAAGCAAAGGAGCATTTAGAAACCATTGAAAAAGGCATTTTAGACTTAGAATCTGCCCTCAATGACGAAGAAAAGATTAACGAACTATTTCGGGCGGCACACTCCATCAAAGGGGGTGCAGCAATGCTTAATTTTACCAGTATCCAAAAAACTGCCCACCGTCTCGAAGATGCTTTCAAAATATTACGAGATGAAACAATAGATCCAGACTCTACCCTAGAAAGTCTTTTTCTCAAAGCCTACGATATTCTACAGGACTTGTTAGAACGTTTGCAAGGACCTTTTGGCTTATCGGAGGATGAGGGAGAGGAGATAATGAAAGAAGCTGAACCTCATTTTGTAGAGTTGCTTAACTACATTGAACAATTAGTAGCAGGAGAAAGTCCAGACGTTCAAAAAGTAACCTCTGCTTCGGTTCGATCGTCCACACCATCTCTAACCGCCATTCCCAGTGATGAAGTTACCATGCAGGTTAGACAAATTTTACAACAAATGCTCGTCATTTTCAAACAAGATTCTACGCCCAATAATCGACAACAATTACAGGCAATGTGTGAAAAATTAGCAAAAATCGCTCCGGCGGAAAATGGTTGGCAAAACCTCCTCAAATGTGCCAAACTAGCCATAGCTAATCCCAAACATTCCTATCGTTTATTAGCTCCCGTTATTATCAAAGAAGTCAAACTAGCAGGAGACTGCTTAGAGGTAGGTAAAGGCTCAGAAATCACTCCGTCTCAGGGTTTAGAACAATTAGCCCATTCCAAACTACCACAGGTTTTAGTCACTATTGATCCGGTTATTGCCGCCGAAACCATCCATAAAGTGTTTAATCCTGAGCAAATTTCCAAATTAGTTAATTTGTTACAGACAAAAGCGTAAGTCAAGGAAGTTTAGAGTTCGGAGTTAAACTAGATAGATATTGATAAAAAAATAGACAAATTGATTTTCAATCCTAAACTTATTAATTAAAATTAATATTTCGTGGACATAATAGACTTCTCCAGAAATTATGATTTTTGAATGGTATTTCGGGCTTCTAGCCCGATTTTTGAGATGTCTAATCGAGAATTTGCATTTTGTGAGTTCAATTTATTGAACGTTTATTATTGTGCATTCGCAAATTGTTAATTTTGTCAATTTTTCTGTAACAAATTCCCTTGATCATTTTTTCTTCTATGGAACTCAGGTTAATTTGATCTATAATTAGAGGTAAATGTTGTTAATAAAAAATACAATTATGCCTCCGTTTTTAATTACACTAATTATCACGGCAATTTCCATGATGATCACCGCCTATATCATCCCCGGTATTGTAATTAGTAACATAACTGCTGCCCTCATTGCCTCTTTGGTTTTTGGTGTTGTCAATGCCATTGTCAAACCGATTCTTATTCTATTTACTCTCCCCGCTACCATCTTAACTTTAGGTTTATTCTTGTTTGTGGTTAACGCTATTTGTTTCTCTCTAGCGGCTTATTTCACTCCCGGTTTAACTATCAATAGCTTTTTCGATGCTTTATTAGGCTCGATCATACTTTCTTTGATTTCTAGTTTCTTAAATAATCAATTTTAAAATAACTTTGTCCATACTCTAACAGCAGACAAAACTTCATAGGAGGGTGACGAGCTAGATACATCTATCGATCAATCTTAAACCCTCTATTTTTCTGATGATGGGTGAGTTTGAAAAAATTTGTAAAAATTTACTGATACATTATTCCTGTAATGAGTTATATTTAATGGTGATTTTAGTAAAAATTCAAACAATTTAGGTGAGGAGAAGATGAATCCAGAAGATTTTTCCGCTCAGGTAATTTTAAACGTCACTACCACCGAGGATCAGAATGACGGTAGTGCCGCCAATGGTTTATCCTTAAGGGATGCCATTATCCAAGCAAACGCAGATCCGCGCCGAGAATATGTTATTAATGTTCCCAGTGGCACTTATGACTTAACCATTACCGAAGATGGTTCACTCGATATTGATAGCAGTATTTCCATTATTGGGGCAAGTGCGGGGGATACAATTATTTCTGCTAGTTTCTTGGGCGATCGCATTTTTAATGTTTCAGGCACAGGCAACCTCAGTATTGCAAATTTCACCCTCCAAGATGCCAATGTTGGTACAGATAGCATTATTGATGAACAAGGAAACGCAGGAAATGTCGCTGTTAATGGTGGTGCGATCAATATAGAATCCGCAGGAAAAGCCACCTTAAATAACATGATTATTGCTCAAAACCGCACCAATGGCAAAGGTGGAGGTATTGCCAATAACGGTATTTTAGAAATGAATGATTCCGTTGTTTTAGTCAACCTTTCTGTGGATAGTGGCGGAGGCATTTACAACGGCGAAGGAGGAAGGGCGATTATTAACCGCAGTACCATTGCTTTTAACTCTACAAGTAACACTATTAATGAACAAGCCCTTTTAGGTGGTGGTGGTATCCTCAACGATACGGGGGGAGAGATGACCCTTATTAATAGTACCATTTCCAATAACACCAGTTTAATTGGCGGTGGTCTTTGGACCCAAGGAGAAAGTACGACTATCATCAATACTACCATTGCGCGTAATAGCGGTTCAACAGGAGCAGGTATCTTTTCAGGGAGTCCCCAAAATGCCACTGCTACAGTTAACACCACTCTCCGCAATAGTATCGTTGCTGAAAATGCGAACAGTGAAGACATAGACGGTGTTTTTGATCTACAAAGTACCAATAACTTAATTGGTACGGGTGCAAGAGGCACTCTGGTTAATGGTCAAAATAACAATCAAGTAGGAATTATAACAGAACCCATTGATCCCCTATTAGGAGATTTACCTGATCAGTTTACAACTACTGACGGAGCATCGAAAATATTGGTTCATTCCCTCGAAGCAGGAAGCCCCGCCATTAACGTAGGTAATAACGCCGTTACTAGAATCAGAGACTTAGCTAACTATTTCGGCAATACGGATCAAAGAGGAGAAGAAAGAATTTTTGATGGTGTTGTGGATTTGGGAAGCTACGAATTTAACGGCAATTCAGGTATTAACAGCGAAACCATTACTCCCGGTTTAACTAATCCCATTACTCGTTTTCAAAATACTCAAGTACAAGGTACTTATCTGTTTACAGGGCAAGGCGAAGCTCAAAATATCCGTAATAATCACCCCCTATTTCAAGAAGAAGGGGAAGCCTTTCGAGTGGCTTTAACCCCTGAAGATGACTTAATTACTATTTATCGTTTCCAAAATAAAAATTTGGCTGGAACTTATCTTTATGTAGGAGAGCAAGAAAGAGACAGTATTAAGCAACATTACGCTGATACCTTTGTCGAGGAAGGAATTGCTTTTTATGTCTATGGTGCGGATGCCAATAGAGGTACAGATATTTTCCGTTTGCAGAATTTAGATGTACCCGGTACTTATCTTTATGTTCAAGAAGCAGAAAAGAATAATATCCTCACCAATTACAATAATTTCCGTTTAGAAGGGGTTGCTTTTGAAGTGGGTTAAATCAAATTTATTCAACTTTATATTTTTAATTCAAACAATTTTAACAAGAGGTAAAAATTATGACTACGACATTCGATTTTTCTCGCCGAGTCGAGTTAATCGTTACAACCACAGAGGATCAAAATGATGGTAGTTCAGCCAATGGATTATCCTTAAGAGATGCTATTTTACAGGCAAATGCCAATCCCTCAAAGGAATATGTTATTAATGTACCTGCGGGATTTTATAATCTAACTATTCAAAATATTTTGCAACCCCCTGCGATCGACGATAGTACCCCTGATTTAGATACTTTAACTGAAAGTCGTAAAACCACAGGAGATTTAGATATTAGTGGTAGAGTCACTATTATTGGAGAAGATCCAGAAAATACAATTATTAGCGGTTTAGGTTTACAAAGAACCTTTGCTGGGGCCAACCTAGAAGGTGAGTTAAATAGAACTGTCACCAGAATCTTTACGGTGGGCGATCGCATCTTTGATGTGTTATCAGGAGGATTTTTAACCCTAGAGAATATCACCCTTCAAGATGGGTTATTGATTGAAAATCAAACTATTTTTGTGGACACTAATGGTGATGGTCGTATTGATACCTTAGATCCAAGAGAATCAATCCAAATCGGGAATGTTGACACTGTTCCCAATGGTGCTGGAATAAATGTCTCTGTTGGTTCAAGAGTGATAATCAACAATAGCATTATTGCTAACAGTTTAAGTGAAGTCAAAGGAGGGGGAATTAATAATGATGGAGAGTTAACTATTAATGATTCTCTTATCAAAAATAATCGTGCTGAAACTATTAACAATGCTAATTTTTTTGCCGCCGAAGTCAAAACAGGAGGGGGAATTTACAACACTGGTATAATGAGAATTAATCGTAGTTCCATTATTAGCAACTCTGTTGAGTCATCTCAACCTACTGATATTGAAGGTGCTGGAGCAGGTATAGCCAACGATGGTGTGGGGATTATGACCATTGTTAACACCAACATATCAGGTAATGATGCAGCGGTTGATGCTGGAGGGGGTATTCTCAACCGAGGCAGGGCAACTATTGTTAATTCTACCATTGTTAATAATATTGGACAAGTGGGCGGAGGTATTTACTCAGAAACCACAGGAGCTAGTACAGTTATCACCAATACCATTGTTGCCAATAACCAAGTACCCTTAGAACAAAGACAAGAAATCACTTCGGATTTTCCCGTTTTTAACTTAACCACCACTCCCCCCACTAATTTTGCGGATGAATTTGTGTGGGATATTATCGATAGTACAAATCGTTTAATTCAACCCCCCCCAGATATTACTCCTTTTCGTGATTCTTATTACGATATTCGGGTGTTGTATCGCAATGAAGATCCTTTTTCTGGTTATCCTCCAGAAGGTTTGGATTTAACGGGGATAGTCGGTTTAGATAATTTAATCTTTAATAGTGATGCTGACATCGAATTTGTTTTTAACCGTTACTCTCCATCTGATCCCCTTATCAATGATCCTGATAACTTCTTTAGTGAAGCTAATGGTTTTTTAGGAGAAGATAATAATTTAATTAGTAATCCAAATCAGAATTTTCAATTTGCTTACGATGATGGGTCAGGTAACACCGTCTTTTTAAACACCGATTTTGAATTTGATGAAGAAGGGAAATTAATTTTAGTCTTATCAGATCCTAATATTAGTAATAACTTTCAAGAAAATATCGATATATTCGTTGCTGATAGGCAAGAGACTTTTACTTTTGATACTTTTAATAATACCATTACTTTAAATGATCAAAATAAAAGATCCGCTAGTTTTGTCAGAGATCAAAATAATCAAGTCAGAAATTTTGATACTATCGTCAGCTTTCAAAATCGCAAAATTGCTGAGATAATTACAGAAATACCGAATCCGCCTCTACCTACTGATGTTGATGGTTTTTTTGGAAGGAGTAGTGCTTATAACCTCATAGGCAGTAGTAGCGCTAATGGTATTGTGGACGGCGTTAATAATAATATTGTTGGTAGTACAAGCAATCCTTTAGATCCTTTATTAGAACCGATCGCAACTCTTGGGGGAGATGTTATTGCTTATCAACCCATTGATGGTAGCCCTGCTATTAATGCAGGAAATAACTTGATTATTGAATTACAACAGTTTTTCTCCGCCGATCCTGTAGATCAATTTGGCAATCCTCGTATTAATGAGGGCAATGTTGATATAGGTAGTGTGGAATCAGGTTTTATCAATGTCCAATCGGTATTATCAGAAACAGACTCCCTACTTAATACCCCGGTTATTCGTTTTCAAAATCGGAATGTGTCAGGGGCTTATCTATATGCTACTGGATCAGAAGCACAAGAGATTCGATCGAGCTTTTCCAATTTTAGCGAAGAAGGACAAGCCTTTAAAGTAGCTAATCAACAAGCCGATGGTTTAATTAAAATTAATCGTTTTCAAAATACAGCTATACCCGGTACTTATTTATTCGTTACGGAGGAGGAGAGTATTTCCATTCGTCAAAACCACCAAAACTTTAAAGAAGAAGGCACAGCGTTTTATGTCTATGACGCTAATGCAGGAATCGGAGAGGATGTTTACCGTTTCCAAAGCGTCAACCTCCCCGGCACTTATTTATTCGTCTTGGAGGGGGAGAAAAATAACATTTTGGCAAACTTTAGCAATCAATTCCGTTTAGAAGGAGTTGCTTTTGAGGTAGCCATCTAAAAGAGTGATAATCTCATTTTTAAATAATTCTTAACCTAAAATCCGAACCAATCCTGAGAAAATAGTGAAGTAATTGTTAAATTTGAAGGAATTTAAGCAAAAATATGCTAGAACCAAGTGAAGTCGTAGATCTTTTTTTCAATCACTTACCTGTAAAAACTTTGCAACCTGGGGATGTTATTTTTCGTCAGGGAGAAAAAGGCGATAAAATGTTCGCTTTAATGACCGGTGAAGTAGAATTGAGAAAAAATGATCAAATACTTGAAACTATTAATGAACACGATGTGTTCGGTGAAGGAGCTTTAGTACAACTAGAACATACTAGATACACTACAGCGATTGCGTGCACAGAGTGTCAAATTGCTGAATTAAATCGAGAAAGATTTTTATTTTTATTACAAGAAACTCCCTTATTTTCTTTAGAAATTGTTCGCAGTTTTTCTAATCGTTTGCGTAAAGTAAAGCAGAAACTATTAAAATAAGCCATGAAAGTCTTAGTTCTTAATGCTGGTTCTAGTTCTCAAAAAAGTTGTTTATACGACTTAAATCCTGACACAAAATACGATAGTTGTCCTTCTCCTCTCTGGGAGGCAACTCTTGACTTGACGGTGAACTTAGGACAAACCTTATTAAAGGTGAAAAGTAACGGTCAAAAATATTCTACCTATTTATCTGACCAAAATCGCCTTTCAGGTATTAAGACGATGCTTAAAACTATTGTTAACGGTGAAACAAAGGTTTTAGACAATCTTCAGGAGATAGATGTAGTTGGACATAGAGTAGTACATGGTGGTACAGAATATTCTCAAGCCACTCTCATTACTCCTGAAGTTAAGGCAACTATTAAAAAGTTAATCCCCCTCGCACCTAGTCATAATCCAGCCCATTTAGAAGGAATTGAGAGTATCGAGAATGTTTTAGGAGATATTCCCCAAGTGGCGGTTTTTGATACGGCTTTTCACACTACTATTCCCCCTTATGCCAAAATTTATCCCCTTAACGATCAGTTTTATCAAAGGGGTATTCAAAGATATGGTTTTCACGGCACTTCCCATGAATATGTCAGTCAACGTAGTGGGGAAATTCTGGAAAAACCTTTAGATAGTCTTAATCTCATTACCTGTCATTTGGGTAATGGTTGCTCGATTACGGCGGTGAAAGGGGGTAAAAGTGTTAATACCAGTATGGGTTTTACTCCTTTAGAAGGGGTGATGATGGGTACTCGTTGCGGTTCGATCGACCCTGCCATTGTTATCCATCTTATGACAGAA
The DNA here is from genome assembly GCA_964409355.1 of uncultured Cyanobacterium sp. Lineage (GTDB taxonomy): Bacteria > Cyanobacteriota > Cyanobacteriia > Cyanobacteriales > Cyanobacteriaceae > PCC-10605. Next base: position 23,736 of record CAYPDC010000032.1, on the reverse strand, counting down.
TATGGCTATGATGGGGCAAAAATTAACCATATTTTGAATAAAGAGTCTGGTTTACTGGGAATTTCTCAGATTTCTTCTGATTTAAGAACTATTTTGGAGGCTAGAGAACAAAATAATCCATCAGCAACTCTCGCTGTCGATATGTATATTTTCCGTTTGCAAAGCTCGATCGCATCTATGTTACCATCATTGGGTAGTCTGGATGGTTTGGTGTTTACCGCAGGGGTAGGGGAAAATTCGGCATTTATTCGAGAAAAAGTCTGTGAGGGTTTAGAATTTCTCGGTTTGCGATTAGATAAGGAAAAAAATAATCAATCTTTAAAAGAAGTCAATATTGCTACGGCTGACTCTCAGGTTAAGATCTTGATTGTACCAACCCAGGAAGATTGGACGATCGCACAACAATGTTTACAAATAATGAATAATGAATAATGAGTGGGGAATATTTAGTTCGTAGTTCGTATAAATTAGACATCTCCAACAATTAAGATTTTTCCTTGGTAGTTCGGGCTTCTAGCCCGAATTGGGTCGATGTCTATTGATTTTCTACAATTATTTACTAAAATTAATAGGGAGTTTTGGTTTATTTTGACAATTTCCTCCCCCATCTCCCCATCTCCCCATCTCGTCTTCATGATTCGTGACTCATTTGACAGTCGAGGGTAATTTGCTTTTTTAACTCATCTAAAGAGGAGAATTTTTTTTCTGGGCGAATAAAATTAACTAATTTAATCACTAAATCTTGCCCATATAAATCCCCTTGCCAATTCAATAAATGCACTTCTACCGCTATATTTTCCCCGCCTACCGTTGGGCGTTTACCCACATTCATCACTGCCGATAAATTGTATTGATTTTGTTGAGGTATATCAACTTTTACCCCATAAACTCCCCATTGAGGTAAGTATTTTTCAGGGGGGATTTTCACATTAGCGGTGGGAAAGCCTAATTTTCTGCCTAATTTTTGCCCTTCCACGACTTTCCCTTGTATTTGATAATTTCTGTCTAACATCTGATTGGCTAATTCTATTTTCCCTTCACTGAGACATTGACGAAGATAAGAGCTACTAATACGGATGTTTTCATTATTAACGGAAAAATATTGTTCAGGAGTAATATTAACTTGAATATTGTATTGACTAGCAAGGGATTCTAAATCTTTCGCTTTCCCTTGTCTTTTATAGCCGAAACAGAAATCTTCGCCGACACTGACAAAGTTAGCCTTGATTTTTTCTAGTAAAATGTCTTTGACAAACTCTAGGGGGGTTAAATTGGCTAATTCCCGATCGAAGGGTAGTAAAATTAATTCTTGAATGCCTAATTTTTCTAAAATTTCCGCTTTTTCACTAATAGGGGTGAGTAACTTTTTCCTTTCACCACTAAAAAATTCTTGGGGATGAGGAATAAAAGTAACAAGGGAAGGAATCAGATTTTGTGTGATATGATTTTCTAGTATGGGTTTGATTACTTTTTGATGTCCTAAGTGAACACCGTCAAAGTTACCCAAAGCGATAGCACGGCGACTTTTAGGGTGGAAGTTTTGTTCAACGACAACGGTACTCTTATAGGTGATAATCTCTAACACAGGAGTCAAAGGTATATTTGATTGGGTTTCAGGTTTTTGTTATTGGTGCGTAAGTCATTGTTATTATAGCACGTCACTGACGATTCATCCCACACTGGTTTGATTCTCTGCTAAAAATTGATTTCTCCCGACTCTAATAAACTCCATTGATTCTTATTAATTTTGCTTAATTTTGCAGGTTTTATTACTTTTAAATCTTTTCCTAAAGAAGCGATCGGAATTTCTCCGTGAGTAATAAAAAGATTAGCTAAACGAGTTAAAATTAGACTGTTTTTATCAAATATACCTAAAGGATCAGGAAATAAATATAAGCCTTTTTCTCCTTGTTTCAGTAAATATTGTCCTCCAGAATCTGCCTCTAAATAAATATCTTTGGTGGAACTTTCTAGAAGTTTATTAACAGTTATTTCAGATAGTTTTAGTTTAGTATTCCCCCCTGCTAAAGTAGCAAATTTTTCAGGTTCAAGACGATATAACTCAACCCATTTAACTTCTTCTGGCTCTAATTTTTGGATACGTTTTTCTAAATAATTAAGTTTGATGTTTAACTCACTATTATTTTTATTTAGCCTTTCTAATACATTCAATAAGGCTTGAAGACTTGAGGGCATTTTCTCCTGATTCTCTGTCAGTTTTTCTAACTCTTGGGTTAACCTTTGAGTCGGAGATGTTTTCCCTAAATAAAGTATTCCTTTTTCTACTATTTCCCATTCTTGCCCACTGGTCATTATGTTTAACAATACTGGTTTAATAATAGTATAATTATCATTATTGAGGTCTTTTTCTCCTTGTATTTTAAAGAGTTTTTCAATGCTTGTTAATCTACTTATTTTTAGTTTTTTTCCTTGATTTGGTAATAGATAATATTTTTTTTCATTAAAATTTTCTAATAATATTACCCAGTAATTTCCTTGATGAGTTTTTTCTACTATAATCTGATTATCGGAGTGCGATCGCCAACTTTTTGCCGTGAGAGAAACTGGAGCGACATATTCTTCTAAAATTGAAGGAACATCATTATAAATATCAATTAATTTTTCAAGGGAAAGTGTTAAGGATTTTGGTTGTATATCTTTGGCAACAGTTTGCAGAATAATCGCATCTTTGGATTCTAATTTTTTTACTCTTTTTTCTAAGTTTTGTACATACTTAGTTATTTGTTGAATATCTGATTCTGAATTATTCATGATCTTATTTATTTTTCATATAAGTTTCATTTTAAAGTATTTATTGATTCAGTGAAATATATTTATTTGAATAACTTCCCACAAAATATCTAAATCTATTTCTTTATATTAATAAACAACACGATTACGGATTCCTCTGATAACATTAAAAGGAATTTCAGGCATCTTGCCTGTAAAGTATTTTGCCTGTAAAATAAGTGAATTTAATTTTTCTGAATTCCAATACAAAAACGTCCGATCGCAGCTTCCCCATTTTCATTTTCTAAAGTGTCTAAACTCAAACTTTTTAACTTATTCATAAAGATAGATAAATTCTGAGTTTTTGCACCATTTCCCATTTCTCCAGCATTAACACTCCATTCATTCCACCAGTCTAAACCCGTGACATCATCTAAGATTAAATCCACTTCAAATAGGTAAATTTGTGGAGTGGATAAATTATTGAGATTGAGGTTAGCAATAAACTCTAAATTCTGCTTTTGTTCATCTAATTTGAGATTATCAATAATGAGGGCTTGGCGTAAAGTATTACTGGTATTTTCGACAAAATTTTGTTTTTCTTGACTGTTTTTTAACGAAAGATTATCCGTAGTTGATTCTCGATTATCTTCTTTACTTTCTGCCGAATCTGTGCTAGGTTTTTCTTGGACTTCAGGTTCAGGTTCTATATTTTGCTCATTTTTCCCATAGGTAAATACCCTAGTTTTTGTGATTAAATTATCTTCATTGATTAGCAGGGAATAATTATTTTTATCGTTAGTTGCTAATTGAGGAAAAGGAACAAAATAGGTAATTTGAGGTTGCATTTCCGTAGGTTTAATAACCTCGATTAAATCGTAAGTATCGTTATTTTGATCTTTGGGAGTAACAACGACATTTTTATCAGAAAGACTATATATTCTCTGCAAATCTCCTGTTTCTGGTAAAGTGGAGTTTTTTTCTATGGTGGCAAAATTGCCTAAATTAACGGCTTCTTTGAGAATATTTTGATTAGGGAAAATAAACATTTCACTATAGTCTTGAAGTTGGGAATCAAGTTTTTTTATCTCATTAAAAGAGTCGATAATTTTATTATATTCGCCGATAAAAAGCACATAAAAAGGTCGATAGGCTTCACCAGATTTCCCTTCGGTATTATAGATAAATTTTGCCTTACCCGTATTGGGGTTAAATACTGTACCATTAAATTGACTTTTTATGCCCCATATTCCCACAGTATAGTGCGATCGCCCCTGATTGAGATAATGTTTACTTAAGGCTTCAGAGATTCTACCAGCGTCATCCCCTTCTAAATCAGTAACAATAACCGTCAACTTTTCTTTACCTTGTGCGGGGGGAGTAATAGCCGACTGAATTGGACTAGATACGGGTTTATAAGTACCATCATTACTATCATAGAAAGTAGTCAATTTGGCACTTTTGCGAAAATCATCTCTACCGATAGTTTTCTCATCCCCAATACGATGATAAGTAACTTCTGCGTTGCTAGTACCAATAATACTATTGGATAAAACCTCGATGGTTCGACTATAGTTACTATTGGGAATTGTCACATAACCTAGCATAGAATCACTACCATCAATATGAACCGCTACATCCAAACTCGACTGACTGACATAATTGGCGGAAGTATTTGCCCATTCAGACATTGTGCAGGTGACTTCTTCCACAGGAGTTTTTTGACAACCAAAAAGAAAAGAAAGGGATAAAGACAAGGGAAGAAGAGATTTGATGGTTTTTACACGCAATTTGCCCATGAATTGTTTGCTCAATTAATTGATCTCAATTTCAAGTATAAACCAGTTTGCTAAAGGAATGAATAATGATTTGAGTTCAGATTTCGGCACTTTGTCTAAACTTATCACTCATTACCCCCTCTAACTCCTAACCCCAAACTGATAGAAATGTTGAGATATTTAACTAAATTGTCAACTAATAATAAATTTGAGGCATACTTAAAATTAAGAGCATTAAGTTGAAATACTCTTTTTTTTGGTCTAAATAGTTAATTTTTGACCGATTCTTCTGGTTGTTAGACATCAAGGATATTTGTCAAATTAGTATTTAGAAACAATTTGGTGATGAGGTAGTGAATCGAAACAATGATAACAATAATTATTTGCTGGATTCATTATATTTAGGAGGTATATACCATGATGTACAATTTTCGCAGGGCGACTCACGCCATCTGGAGTTATTTGAATCAATCTGTAATTCCAACGGAAGAAGAATATTCTGTTTGGAAACCGAGTAGATTTTGGTATCTTTATAAAATAAGACTTTTAGAAAAATGCTGGTTACAGAAATCTTTTGTGCCAGATCATGAAATTCGTGGACAAGATGAATATAGAACAGGAAATTAACCGTTTACAAGATTTGATGTCCGCTTCAGGGCGAATATTATGTAGAATTATTAGCAAACCTCAACAAAAGGAAGTTATTACCACTGTTTTTCCTTTGCCGTGGCGCTCAAAACGTCGCCCTATCTATATTAATTTTGATCTGTGGAGACAATTATCAATTCCTCAAAGAGATTTACTCCTATTGCGTGCGATGGCTTTGTCTTTGGCAGTGAAATGGTTTAAAGTTGACTTGTACCGAGGTATTGTTTTAGCCTCAATGTTGGGGTTGGCTTTTCAGTTAACTCAGTCGGATGTAGTGGGAACTGTTGTTTCAGGAACATTAGGGGCGATCGCACTTAAACAGATTTGGCAAGAAAACCGCAGTTTAGAAAGAGAAATTGACGGGGATGAAGGGGGTATCAAAGTAGCCCTCAGACGGGGTTATAGTGAGCAAGAAGCAGTCTCTAGCCTTCTTCACGGCATCGAAAAGGTTGCATCCTTAGAGGGCGATCGAGGGCTTAATTTTGTAGAATTGATGAGAATACAGAATCTAAAGAAATTTAGAATGTAGTATTAATTTGTAGTTTATGGTTACTTGTTTCCACTCATTACTCAGTTAATAATTAAGGTGTGGCTTAACATATTCCTTAACGCCGACAAAGTCGAGATAGCGTTGAATCGCTTCTGCTGTCTCTCCCACAAAGGCGATTTCTCCCTGATTTAACCAGATGCTGCGATCGCACAAATCCTGTACATATTCTAAACTATGAGAAACAAAAAGAATGGTGCTACTTTTTTCCCATAAACCGTTAATCCTTTCCCGTGATTTTTGCGAAAAACGGGCATCCCCCACAGACAATACCTCATCCAAAATCAAAATATCAGGCTCAACATCCGTAGCGACAGAAAAGCCCAAACGGGCTTTCATCCCTGAAGATAAAGCTTTGACAGGTATTTCTGCATACTCGTCCAACTCAGCAAAAGACAAAATATCATGAATGCGACTTTTCATATCTTCCTTACGATAACCCAATAAAACCCCATAGAGGATAATATTATCACGCACTGACATTTCCATATTAAAACCCGCCCCTAACTCAATCAACGGGGCAATTCTACCTCTAACCCTGACACTACCCTGAGTCGGCGGCAAAATACCACAAATTACCTTTAAAAGCGTTGATTTTCCCGCACCATTTGAACCGATAATACCTATTTTTTCTCCAGAATTGACAGCAAAATCAACATCTCTTAAAACTTGTTTTTTTGCTGGTTTTATATGCTTTCCTTGTAAAAAAGAGAAAATAGTTCTTTTTAAATCATAAGAAAATTCCTCTTGGGTTCTACGCCATAAAGAAACTTGATCTAATCTAATAACTTCTTCAGCCATGTTTATAGTTAATATAGAAATTTATTTAAAATAAATAATGTCAATAATGCTAAAATAAACAGATAATTAATAAGCATAATTTTTTGATTTACCCTAGCCTTTTACCTTTTTTTAGTTACAGTAAATCAATAAAAGCAGATTCAAATTTACGGAAAAATAGTGTACCTAATGTTAAAACAATTATCCCGGCTAAAATTCCTTTAAATAATAATAGTGCATTGGGTATATTACCGCTTAAACTAATATCTCGTAAACTTTCAATGATAGACACTAAAGGATTTAAAGCTAGGAGGGGTTGCACTCTTGCGGGGACAATTTCTGCTGGATAAAATACTGGGCTTGTGATCCACATAATAAAAGTCGTTACTTCATAAAAATAACCTAAATCACGAAAAAAGACAAACAAAGCACTAACAAATAAGCCGACTCCAGTGCAGACTAATACTAAGGAAAAAAATGGAATTAATAAAAAAAGAATATAAAAAGGATTTTTAGTATTGATAAGGGTGACAACAGCTAATAAAGGAAATGAACTAATCATAAACTGAAAAATATTAGCCGCAATCATTGATAGGGGAAAAACAGCAATAGGTAATTTAATTTTATTGAGTAAATCTCCATTCATGACGATACTGCTTAAGGCTTGAGTAGTGGAAGAATTATAGAAATTAATCACCAATAAACCCGTAAAAGCAGCCAATATGTAATTAACAATAGAATCATCATAATAAGAGGCAAAAGTTGCACCAAAAATGGTAGTATATAAGCCCGTCATAATCACAGGATTAAGCAATGACCAATATACCCCCAAATAGGAACCCCGATAACGAGTGTTGAGATTTTGTGGTACTAATACCCCAAGTAAATCCCAATAGCGATCGAAGTTTTGTCTCAATATGGACTTTTCTTTGTCCTTAATATTTTTTTTTTGGGTTGCTAAAATCATAAGCAATAATGATAACACATAATAATTGGGTAATTAGACTTTGTAGAATAGATTTATTCTACAATAACTTCGCAAAAAGCATCGTCGCCTTTAAGCATGAGGTGTATTACGACACTCTTCATGGTGAGTGAGAGTTCTCGGCAATCTTTTGATGTAATCTCTTACTACTTCTGATAAAGTATATCCTTTGAATTTTGCATACTGTTCAAGCCTACTCCATTCTTCATCTGACAAACGAACTCTCAAGATTTTTTCTCTGACCATTGACAACATAGCAAAATTAGTGCTACGGTTATTATAACAGGGAAGGGGATCAACCTGTCAAAAAACCTTTCCAAATTTCTAATTGAAATCTAGCCACAGATTTAATAATGCTATAATCTGTTGATCAAAAGAATCTGTTAATTGATGACTCCAATCTAAACTATCTAATACTATTCCCGCCGATAATAACATCAAATAGAGAATAGAATATTTAAACATGGATTTTGCACAATCTTTACTTTCAGGTTGTTGTAATAATTGCCATGCTTTATGAGTAAAAGTTAAGCCTAAAATTAACGCAATAGAAAAATAGATAAATCCTGCACTATGCAAGGGATAGATAAAGACGAAGCTAAAAGCAACGGTGATAATAGTATAAATCCAAATTTGCTTAACGGTGGATTGCGTGCCTTCCACCACCGGTAACATTGGCACTCCTACTTCCGCATAGTCATCACTAATCATCAAGGCTAAAGCCCAAAAATGAGGTGGAGTCCATAAAAAGATTAACATAAATAATGCCCATGCACTTAAGTTTAAATCCCCTGTAACTGCCGCCCAACCTACGAGAGGGGGAATCGCCCCCGCCGCACCGCCAATAACGATATTTTGGCTGGTATGACGTTTTAACCAATGGGTATAAATCAGCATATAGAAGACAATGCCAGACATTGCCAATAAGGCAGAAAGAAGGTTAACAGCAATGGTAAGGATAGAAAAGGAGAGGATTGCTAAGATTATACCGAAAATAATGGCATGGTTTGAACTGACTTTACCCGAAGGAATAGGGCGTTTTCTGGTGCGTTTCATGTCATAATCAATATCTTGATCATAGACGCAATTAAAGGTTTGAGCAGAGGCGGCGGCTAATGTTCCTCCTAATAAGGTCATAATTAATAATAGGGGATCAACTGTGCCTTTTCCTGCCATAAACATGGAGGCGGCCGTCGTAATTAAAAGCAAGGGGATAATGCGGGGTTTTGTTAAAAGATAATAGCTTTGGATTACTTGCCTTATATTTTCGTTTCGGGGGGAAATACTTGTTCCGATCATTATGATATTATTTGTGTGATTATTCGTTCTTTTTTAAGGTTATCAACTGTTCACTTTTATGGTTCGATTATTTTGTTAAAGCAGAATTGGCTAGAGTATCTCTGTGAGTATAAATAGTAAAGGCGATTAAAATACCAAAAAGTGATGCTCCCATAGTATGATGAGCTATAGTTAACGGTTCTACTTGTAAATGAAGGTAAAATGTTGCTATACCGAGCAGTATCTGGCTAATTAAAATAATTGTGATATATTTGGTCAAATTCCGCAGTTTTACACTTAAAGCAGGGGTTTTTCTCGCTAAAATCACCAATACTGTCGTGGCAATGGTAGCAGGTAAAACACCAACGATATGGCTATTCATCACTAAACAGAGTTGATTTCCTGCAAAACATTGATGTAATGCCCATCGAGAGGCAACTAATCCCCCTAATAAACATTGAATATAAACCAATAAAGATGCGATCGCACCTACGAGGGTTAATTTTTTCACATCGGTAGCAGTGCCTTGATATTCGCTGAGATTAGTAGCAATAGCGATTAAAGTGCCGAAAAAGAATAAAGCAGTGCCTAGATGGGCAGTAACAATGTCAAAACGCAGTAATTCGGTGACTGTTAAGCCTCCGAGTATCCCTTGAAAGACGATTAAAAAGAGGGCAAAACTAGAGCTGTATGGCAACCACTGAGGCAATTTTTGACGATGCCACCAAGAGGCAACTACTAAAATAATTGTACTGAATCCAATTAAAGAAGCATCGAGACGGTGAAACCACTCTAAAAATACCTGCAAATTCATTTCTTGAGTTGGTATCACTTTACCATAACATAGGGGCCAATCTGGACAAGCTAACCCGGCATTCATTACCCTTGTTGCTGCACCAATTGCCATTAAAATTAAAGTTGCGATCGCAATTTTCCAAATAAGCCACCGAATCCACTTAATGGGTTGAGAGGAGGAGGAAGGAAAGGAATTATATAAAGCTGAATCAGTCATCTTCTCAAATACCATAAAAACTATTGATTAATCTTAGCGTAGGATCTCAATTATGGAACTTTTGCTATTTTTGGCAAATTTTTGATGAGGATTAAACTAATCAGAAATCCAAGTCAGAGGAGATAAGGTGGTTTCCAAGAAAGAATTTACCCGTTTCTTGATAATTCCCCCTTTGTGTTTTGGGGGGGTTAGGGGGAATCGTACTGGTATATTTATTGTCAGAAATCACCTAAGTCTAAATGTTGCTCAACTAAATCAGCTAAAGAATCTAATATTTTTTCCCTCTGTTGACGATAATTCGAGATTCCTGTGGGTAAAGAGGATAAACCCCGTTTTTGTCTTAAAGTGTTTAACCACGCCCGTCGCCATGCACCATTATCGAAAATGCCGTGGAGATAACAACCCCATACCGATTGACTATCATTAACTAAACCAAGGGTAGCATCATCAAAAAGGTTATTATAACCGATTTTTCTTTGCCGACTTAAAGCAGGTATTACTTCTGTGTAACCCTGATGAATTTCGTAACCGTCCACAGGTAATCCTTGTAAGGGATAATTAGCACTTACTTCCCTTTGACGAGTAATTTTTTCTACTTTTAAAATAGTTTTAATCGGTAGTAAATCAAGCCCTTCACAGATTTCATTCAAATTTTCGAGGCGATCGGGATCGAATACTTGATGCCCTAACATTTGAAAACCTCCACAAATACCGAATACAGTACCCCCCGATTCCACATATTCTTGAATTTGTTTTTTCATGCCCGTATTTTCTAATACCATTAAATCAGGAATAGTAGTTTTTGTGCCGGGGAGAATCACCGCATCAGGGTAACCAAGGGGTTGATTAGGTTCAAGATATTCGATTAAAACACTTTCTTCTCCTTCTAAAGGGTCAAAATCGGTAAAATTGGAGATGCGAGGTAGCTTAATAATAACAATTCTTAACTGATAATTAGTCTTACGACTCGATCGCTCTAACAATCCCAATGAATCTTCTGCGGGTAAATAAGAGTCAAACCAAGGAATTACGCCCAAAACAGGTATTTTTGTATATTCTTCTAACCATTTTAAACCCGGATCTAAAATTGACTTATCCCCTCTAAATTTATTGATCACAATGCCCTTAATCAGCGATCGCTCCTCGGTTTCTAATAGTTCTAAAGTACCAACAATATGGGCAAAAACCCCACCTCTTTCAATGTCTGCCACCAGAATAGTATCGGCGTTGAGATGTTTCGCAATCCGCATATTGGTTAAATCACGATGTTTAAGATTGACCTCTACTGGACTACCAGCCCCCTCACAAATAATTAAATCAAACTCTCGACTAAGACTATCCAAGCATTCGGTGATAACTTGCCATCCCCTTGTAAAATAATCTTCATAATATTCCTTAGCATTAGTGACACCGACAGGCTCACCTTTGAGGATTACCTGAGAAGTCATATCCCCTTGAGGCTTTAGTAAAATGGGATTCATTTCCACTCTAGGAATAGTTTTTGCCGCCCATGCTTGTAAGGCTTGCGCGTACCCAATTTCTCCACAAGTAGCGGTGACATAGGCATTTAAAGCCATATTTTGCCCCTTAAAAGGAGTCACTAACCATCCCCTACGCCACATCAAACGACATAATGCTGTGACTAAAGATGATTTACCAGTGTGAGATGCCGTACCCACTACCATTATTGCTTTCATCGGATTCTCAATTTATTCTACATTTTATTTATTATCGACCATTTATCACTTTTATCACTTTTCCCATAAACTAGCTATAATCTTGGTTAATTGAGTCATGGTCTTTTAAATCAATTAGAAAAACTCCCTCAAACATCATGGTTAAAAACCCCCGACATCGGAAAAAGGTTAATCATCTTTTCAAATGGCTTTCTCCCGGTATTTTTGTTAAACGTTGGTTACTTACGAGCGTTATTGGTATCTTGATGATTGTCTTGGGTTTGGCTATCTGGAGTAATTTAACCCCTGTTTTTCGTCTTTTTGAGTTTATTTTTGATATTTTAGACCAAATTACTAATTATGTTCCCAGTAATATCTCTGGTCCACTTGTGTTATTTTTGGGTTTATTCTTGTTATTTTGGGGACAAACTCGCACTCTCGGCTCAATTACGGAGGTTTTAAAGCCTGATACCGATGAGGAATTAATTGATGTCTTGTGGCATTATCGTCGTCTTAACAAAGGTACTAAGGTGGTAGCCATTGGTGGTGGTACAGGGTTATCAACTTTACTTCGAGGCATAAAAAATTATAGTGCCAATATTACTGCTATTGTTACGGTAGCGGATGATGGGGGATCTTCGGGACGATTAAGAAGGGAAATGGGCATTTTACCTCCGGGGGATATTCGTAATTGTATGGCGGCTTTGGCTGATGAAGAAAAATTGTTGACGGAGTTATTTCAATATCGTTTCACCGCCGGAGAAGGTTTAAGTGGTCATAGTTTTGGTAATCTATTCTTAACCGCTATGCGCGATATTGCTGGTGATTTAGAAGGGGCGATCGCACAAAGTTCCAAAGTCTTAGCGATTCGGGGGAAAGTCTTACCTGCAACCTTAGAAGATGTTAGCTTGTGGGCAAGATTAGAAGATGGTAGGATTATTTATGGCGAGTCCAATATTCCCGAAGCAAGGGGTAAAATTGTCGAATTAGGATGCACTCCTGCTAATCCCCCCGCTACTCCTGCGGTAATTAAAGCCATCGAAGAAGCAGAGTATATTATTTTAGGTCCGGGCAGTCTTTACACCAGTATTATTCCTAATTTATTAGTTCCTCAAATTCAAGAGGCAATTGTTAAAAGTAAAGCACCGAAAATCTATGTTTGTAATATTATGACTCAAAAAGGAGAAACCGATGGTTATACGGTGAGTGATCACATAAGCGCGATCGATCATGTCTGTGGCGGGAAAATATTTGATGCGGTGTTAGTGCAGGGAAGACAACCTTCTGCAGACGTGTTGGAAAAGTATGCCCAAAAACATAGTCACCCAGTTTATTTAGATAGGGAGGAGGTAGAAAAACTAGGTAGAAGAATCGTTAAAGCTAATGTGATGAATGAAAATCCTGATAGTGCCTATGTGCGTCATGATCCTCAATTACTGGGAAAAGTTTTATTCCGTTGGTATAGCCATAATCCTAAATCTAATTTTGTCAAATCTAATATTTTTAAGTTTCAGCAAGGAGTTAGAAATTAGGCATTGCATTAGGGTTAATTAGGATAACACCAATAAAGTTTTTCTAAACCTGTCCTAATCCTAATACACATCGATCCAAATCGGGATAGAAGCCAGGACTATCAAGGAAAAATCTTAATTTTTAGCAGATGTCTAATCATCCCATTTTTGCACTATTAATAAATCCCGAACTGGATCTTGCATGGAAAAACCAAAGGCAATTAATTCTGATCTCAGAAAAGCCCAATCACTCCCGAAAAGAAGGGCTATTTTACCAATACTATCATCAGGACTGATAATTTGTGAATTAACAAGAGAAGATACTTTTTGTTGCAATTTCACCATTGGGTGAATAACTTGCTTTCTAGGCATAAATTTCTTAATTTTTTTCTAAAATTACTATTTTTATTCGCTAAATTTACTTATAGTTTCAACCTATCTGATAGGAGTAAAGTAGAACCACCAACCACTAGAGATTAATTAAAGTCTCTATCAACCAACTTATTTCCAAGATATTTAGTTTGTTTGCAACCATTAAAATTAAACCGACTTTAATCTATAGAATAAGTATTTGATGGGTATAGAAAAACCACTTCCCCATCTTCAATGGATTAGAGTTAAATATTTGAGCAGTTTTCGTGGAATTTTATAAGTAAACTTTTAGCTTTAATCACACATTTTCAGCAACGGCGAATAGAATATTATTGCTGTTTAAATAATCATAACATATCTTTACTAGATTGTCAGTTTTTTTTTTGATCAGTTGTAATTGTACAATAAGGGAGATGAAAATTACGTTGAGAAGATTCCATGAAAATTGCTATTTTGTCTCAAGATAGTAGCCTTTATTCCACCAGAAGATTAAGAGATGCCGGAGAAAAAAGAGGACATGAAGTAAAGGTGGTTAACTATTTGAGATGCTATATGAACATCACCTCCCATAAGCCTTCGGTGGTTTATGGCGGTAAAGAGTTAGAAAATTTTGATGCAATTATACCACGCATCGGAGCTTCTCGTACTTTCTATGGTTGTGCAGTGGTGCGTCAGTTTGAGGTAATGGGGGTGTTTAGTGCCAATGAATCTCAGGCTATCTCTCGATCGCGCGACAAATTACGATGTGTACAAATTTTAGCCAAGGAGGGTATCGGTTTACCCGTGACAGGATTTGCCCATGATACGGAAGATATTGATGGTTTAATCGAAACCGTGGGTGGGGCACCCTTGGTAATTAAATTATTGGAAGGCACTCAAGGCATAGGGGTAGTGTTAGCAGAAACTTATCAGGCGGCAAAGTCGGTAATTCAAGCATTTCGGGGGTTGAATGCCAATATCTTGGTACAAGAGTTCATCAAAGAGGCAGGGGGTGCGGATATTCGTTGTTTTGTCATCGGCAATAAAGTTGTAGCCGCAATGAAAAGACAAGGGGCAGAAGGGGAATTTCGCTCAAATCTTCACAGAGGGGGTAAAGCGGAAAAAATCAAACTCACTCCCGAAGAAAGAAGTACGGCTATTCGTTCGGCTAAGGCAATGGGGTTAAGGATTGCTGGAGTTGATTTACTGCGATCGAATCATGGCCCAGTGGTGATGGAGGTTAATTCTTCTCCCGGTTTAGAAGGCATTGAAAAAGCTACTAACATTGATATTGCTGATAAAATTATCGACTTTATTGAAAAGAATGTCGAATCGGGGAATAGTCGCGATCGCATCCAATTTTGAGAAATAAGTTTGTTAACTCCCGACGCCTCATTCCTCTTGATTCAATTCCCATTGATTTGTATAATGAGTCTCTTGACGAGACATCAGGCAAAAGTTATGAAAAAACTTATCGAAGGGTTACACCGATTTCAGGCAGGTTATTTTGAAAGTCATCGAGATTTATTTGAAAGCTTATCCCACGGACAACATCCTCGTATCTTGTTCGTAACTTGTTCTGATTCTCGCATTGATCCCAATTTAATCACTCAGGCAAATGTAGGGGATTTATTTATCATTCGCAATGCTGGTAATATTATCCCTCCTTTTGGGGCAACGAATGGCGGAGAAGGGGCATCAGTGGAATATGCGATCGTAGCTTTAGGAATAGAACAAGTGATCGTCTGTGGACATTCTCACTGTGGTGCGATGAAAGGATTATTAAAAATGTCCAAATTAGCGGAAGATATGCCCTTAGTCTATGAATGGTTAAAACAAGCGGAAGCTACCCGTCGCTTAATCAAAGATAACTATAGTCATCTTTCAGGGGAAAATTTACTGAGAATTACCGTTGCCGAAAATGTCTTAACCCAATTAGAGAATCTTAGCACTTATCCCGTGATCCGCAGTCGATTACATCAAGGCAAATTATCCCTCCACGGTTGGATTTATAGCATTGAAACAGGGGAAGTGTTGACTTATGATCCCGTGGTGCATGATTTTGTCACCCTCGAACAAAGAAGCAACAATAATGAATATATTTATAACTTACATCCCAGTTGTTCTGTTTCCAAAACCGAAGGATGTCGAGTCTATGGCATGGAAGAAGAAAATAACACTGTGACTAATAATCATCAATCGCCTCAGGTGGCCACTAATCATCAAACTAATCATAATCCTAATTTACCCCGTTCTAACCGTCTTAGCCAAGCACAAGCGGAAAGAATTTATAGAGGCACAAGATAGTAGAGGTATCAGGTGTCAGGTGTCAGATATTCGGTTGTCTCCCCCATCTTCCCATCCCCTAAGTGGGGATAGCTTCTCCTGGGCGTAATCTCGCCCATCTGCCCATATCTTCGGTAAAACTGGCACATCCTACCACATCCCACTCCACCTCGATATAATCTTCTTGAGGACGAATATTGACATTTATAGAAGGCTCAACAGGTTCAAAATCAGGGTTTTCCGTTAAATGAGGTTGTTGGTGTTGGGTTTCTACTGCATTATAAGTATTACAGCGATCGACATACAAACAATTAATGCAAATACACATAACTTTTTCTGGGGCTAATGTATTAGACATCGTCCTAATTCGGGCTAGAAGCCCGAACTATTAAGAAAAAATCTTAATTTTTGCCAGATGCCTATTTATTTTCCGACTTTTGCTAAAAATTAAATATCCCGTGAAACAGGCATCTTGCCCGTAAGACTGAGATATAAGTCCGAATATTTATTACCCTAGCTCAAGTTTTGCTTTTCAACCATATTTCAATAATAAGGAGTCAGATCTTGTGCAATTTCACACAAAAAACTTTATTGGTGACAAAAATACTAGATGCGATCGAACTTGAGTTGGGAGTTCAGAGTTCGGGGAGATGCACTGAGCAGTTCGACTTCGCTCCCTGACTAGCTGTCGAAGTGTTCGGATTTAAACTTGATAGGGCTTTAGCCCTTAAAATGCCTATTGTTGGAGAAGTCTATTATTTTCTCATATCCCTGACCGATAAACCCTTTACCACGCAAATAACCAGTGTTTGCACCAGGGCAAATATATTGTAAACTATCCGCAGAGATGCGATCGCACAATAGTTGCACACTGCGCAATTGTCTTAACCAATGGAAAGTTTTTTTCACTTTGAGAGGGGCAATTTTGTCATTGCCGATGGGTAGTAAATGACGACCAGAAAATAAAACCCCCCCATTATTGCTATAGTATAAACAACTAGAACCGGGGCTATAGCCGCAAGTCCAGATACCATAACAATCATCAGCCATAAGATATTCTTGAGTAAAAGTAATGGGATGCAAATTCGGCAACAAATAAGCCTCTTGTTCTTGGATAATTAACTCACAATTAAGATCCTTTTTGATGTGACTAACGTGCTTACTAATACCGTTGCGATTAGTAATAAATAAATATCTTACCCCATGAGAGAGACAAAAATTCTTATTTTCTTCCTGCCATAAAGGGCAATCAATCAAAATATTACCTTGAGGATGGATTAAAAAATAGGAAGTTCCCCCTAAAGTGTCACGATTCGGGGCAAAAGCAAAAATATTTTCTAAAATTAACTTAGGGTATTTATTACGGATAGCGACTTTAGTTTTTGCTTGGTTTTCTGTAAAATTAAGATCAGAGTCCATTATTAAAATAGTAATTATTTTTTCAGCTTAAATTAGTTTTTGGGAAAATAAAGATCCTACAATAAAAGATAGCGTTATTATAAACAAAACATGGAATTAGTTATTCTCTTCCTCATCCTCAGTGCCATTAGTTATTTTGCCATTAAAAAAAGCGTGGGAAAGCTCACCCAAACCCCCATCTGGTTATTGTGGTTAGCGTTGATGAGTCCCCCTTTTATTTGGATGGGATGGTATCTAGCTAACGGAAATCAAAATTCCATGCCCCGCAGTCTAATAGTAATACCCCTGATTTTATCACCTTTAGTTTATCTGTGGTTAATTCAAATAGGCAGACCGAAAAATTCCCATCCAGAAGTAAAATTGTCGAAGGATTCTGAGGAAACTAATCCTGTTAGACCTTTTATCATCAATCAAGAAGAGGATTTAGAGGAAGAGAAAAAATTAGTTAAAGTCAAACCCATTAACCCCGAAGAAGAAAAAGCGTTAAGAGATTGTTTTCCCTGGGGAGTTTATTATCTGCAAAAAGTTGACTATTTACCTCAAGGAGTTCTGTGTTTAGGGAAGTTGATGACCGCTCCAGAAAAGGCTTACACTACTATTAAAGCTAATTTGGAAAAGGTATTTCACGATCGCTTCTTAATTATCTTTCAAGAGACTTTACAGGGGCAACCATTTTTTGCTTTAATTCCTAACCCTCATTCTCAAGTCGAAAAAGAGAAACAGAAAAGTTATCCAGAAGAAAAGTTAACTCGCCCCGGAATGGCTTTGGGTTTGCTATTATTAACCCTTGTGACTACTACTATTATCGGTGCGGAAATTAGTGGGGTGACAACAACAGAATTAGAAAGCAATCCTGAATTAGTATTTCAGGGATTACCCTACAGTATAGGTTTAATTGCCATTCTCGGTATTCATGAGCTAAGTCATTATCTCTTTGCTGTTTTTTACCAAATTCGTGCAACTTTGCCCTATTTTATCCCTATTCCTTTCTTTTTAGGTACATTTGGCGCTTTTATCTCCATTCGTTCTCCTATGCCTCATCGTAAAGCGGTTTTTGACGTTGCGATCGCAGGTCCTATTGGTGGGTTTCTGGTGGCATTACCCTTGTTAGTGTGGGGTTTGGCTTATTCGGAGGTTGTGCCAATGGCAGAAAATTCTTCCATGCTTAGTTTTCAAGCACTTGATCCCCGTTTTTCTCTCCTTTTAGCTACCATTAGCAAAATGGTTTTAGGTAGTAAATTAGGGGCAGAAAGTGTGATCGCTCTTCATCCTTTAGCCGTGGCTGGATATATTGGCATTATCGTCACGGCATTAAATTTAATTCCTGTAGGACAGTTAGATGGAGGGCATATTATTCATGCTATGTTTGGGCAAGGAAAAGCGTTGGTTATTGGACAAATTACCCGCTTGTTGATGATTTTACTGGCGTTTGTGCGGGGAGAATTCCTCTTATGGGCGATTATCCTCATGTTTATGCCTATCGCTGATCAACCCGCTTTAAATGATGTCACAGAATTAGATGATAAAAGAGATTTATTAGGCTTAAGTGCGATCGCACTTTTGGTGGCTATTTTGTTACCCTTGCCCCCGACTTTGGCACAATGGCTTAATATTTAGGGGTTTAGATCGATTAAATGCGATCGAGTATAGCTTGAATTTGCTGATTTGACACTCACCAGTTAAATCAAAGATTGTAACGGGGGAGTGTCAATCTCCCCGTTTCTATCAATTAACAAAATAATCGAAATCAGAAGCTCGATCGTGACACTGAATACAGGTGTTGTGGGTAACAGGAGAAGTAAACTCGACATCGGGATGTAGGGCGAAAAAATAACGGGATTGAGCGATGAATTTTGGTTTGCTTTCGTCTTTTAATAGTTGTCTGGAGTATTGCTGGAGATATTGCCACATTAATAGTTGAGTAAAACGCACAATGCCCTCGATTCTGACACCGTAATGATTCCCCGGATTTTCAAGAATGTCTTGCCACGTTTCTGAGGGTAAAACGGCTGGTGGTATAGGTATATGACAAGTGGAACAGGTTTCTAAATACAAGTCTTTGCCAATCACAAAGTTCCCCACTGCTTTATCTACGGATTTTGTGCCGAAGGCTAGGGATTGATGATTTATGGCAAGGGATGCACCCCCTCCTAAAATCGAGCAGAAAGCCACTGTTAAGGCTAATATGAGTGCGATCGCACCTTTTTTCTTCTTTTTTGACCTAAAAAACATGATTTCAGTGAACTTAAATGCAAACTAGCTTAACAACTAAGGGAGTTCGATCGCAACGGTATTGAGTAAACGGGCGATAATAACTCTAGCATTTCTCCCCCCAGAGGGAATGATACGATGAGATAACACACTCGGTGCTAAAAACTTAATATCGTCTGGAATTACATAATCTCTACCCTCTAAGAAAGCTAATGCTTGAGATGCCTTTTGTAGAGCAATTGTTCCCCTCGGACTTACTCCTAAACTAATATCATCATCATTACGAGAAGCATTAATTAAATTAACGATATATTTTTGAATTTCAGAAGCAACCTTAATCGAAAACACTTCTTTCTGTAAATCTTTTACTTCGTCTAAGGTAATACAAGGTTCTAATTCTTCCACCAAAGTGGGATTTAACTGCTTTTCGAGCATGAGTAACTCCTCCTCAAAGGAAGGATAACCTAAAGTCAAGGAAATGGCAAATCTGTCCATTTGTGCTTCTGGTAGAGGAAAAGTTCCCTGATATTCTACAGGGTTTTGGGTGGCAATGACAAAGAAAGGGGAAGGCACTATTTTCGCATTTCCATCAATGGTAATTTGTTTTTCTTCCATCACCTCAAGTAACGCTGATTGAGTACGAGGTGTGGCACGGTTAATCTCATCCGCTAATAATACATTAGCAAAAGCAGGTCCTGCTAAAAACTCAAATTCCCGACTATTAGGATTCCAAATATTTGTGCCTGTTACGTCACTGGGTAATAAGTCGGGAGTGCATTGAATGCGCTGAAACTTCCCATTTATAGACTTAGCAAGAGATTTAGCTAAGAGAGTTTTTCCCACTCCCGGCACATCTTCTAGTAAAGCATGACCGCCACTCAATAAAGCAACTATAACTAATTTAATGGCATCATCTTTCCCTACAATGGTGCGGGCGAGATTTTCTTTCAAAATGGTGATTTTTTCCCTCATTAGCTGTTATTCCCTTGTGTGATACTGAGTTCTTTATGATATGATACTTAAAACGATCTTAAAACAACCTAAGATGTCATCATTTTAACTCCGAACTGCGAACTCTGAACTCTGAACTCAGGTTACTTTACCTCAGTTAGGGAGGTTTTGACAAAAAAGTCACAAGCCACCCCTCCCCTGACCACTACGGGTCAAGAAAAGGGTGGCTATCTGTTACACATCAATTGTAACAAATCCATGATGATATTGTCAAGAGTTTTTTTGTTCTTTTTATTTTTTTTAGGTATTAAATAAAACTTATACTACGACAAAGTTAACTAATTTATTCGGCACAACGATAACTTTTTTAATTTCCTTGTCAGTAATATATTTTTGGGCAATATCCGAAGCAAGCGCGATCGCCTCTAGTTCTTCTTTACTAGCGGAAGCCGGTGCGGTTATCGTGCCTCTAGTTTTGCCTTTGATTTGGATAACTAAGGTAATTTCGTCAACGGTTAAGGCTTCTTCATCGATGGTTAACCAGTTGGCTAAATGCACGGATTCGCTATTACCGAGTTTATGCCACAATTCCTCACTGATATGGGGTGCAAAAGGTGCTAATAATAAGATGAGGGTTTCTACTCCTTCTCGATACACAGGAGAGTTTTTAATTTTAGCATCCCTTAAGGCGTTGCTTAACTTCATCAACTCCGAAACTGCGGTATTAAACTGATAATCGCCGTTTAAGTCTTCGGAAATTTCCTTTATTGCCGTATGAATCGCCCTTCTTAAGTCTTTTTCCTCTTTACTCAAGTTTGCTTTATCGATGGTTTTATCCTTGGCAGACTGCTGATTTTCGATAAATTCATTTACCAATAACCAAACTCGGTTAAGGAAGCGATATTGTCCTTCTACGTCTGCATCATCCCATTCTAAATCCTTCTCAGGGGGAGCTTTAAAAAGAATAAACATTCTAGCGGTATCTGCACCGTATTTTTCCAAAACTAACTTCGGATCAACCCCATTATACTTGGATTTTGACATTTTTTCGTAGAAAATATTAACGGGTTCGTTGGTTTCTTTGTCTCGACATTCACCATTTTTATAGATAATTTGTTCAGGTGTTAAATATTTCCCTGTTTGCTTCGTTTTATAGGTTAAACCCTGCACCATCCCTTGAGTTAATAGGCGTTTGAAAGGCTCATCCACATTAACCAAGTTGCGATCGCGCACTACTTTGGTGAAGAAACGAGAATAAAGTAAGTGTAGAATAGCGTGTTCAATTCCTCCTACATACTGATCCACCCCCATCCAATCATTGACTCTATGGAGGTTAAAAGGCTCATTTTGGTTCATTGCGTCGGTATAACGTAAAAAATACCATGAGGAGTCGATAAAGGTATCCATCGTGTCGGTTTCCCGTTTGGCAGGTTTACCACATTTAGGACAAGTCACATTTACCCAATGATCAAGTTTAGCAAGGGGAGAAGGTCCTCGTCCAGAAAATTCCACTTGTTCAGGTAATTCTACTGGTAACTGTTCTGTAGGTACGGGAACTGTCCCACAATCTTCGCAGTGAATAACAGGAATCGGGCAACCCCAATACCGTTGACGGGAGATTAACCAGTCTCTGAGGCGATATTGAATGCGTTTTTTACCAAATCCTTCATTTTCCGCTAATTTAATCACTGCTTCTTTGCCTTTGATAGAATTCATGCCGTTGAAGTTGCCTGAATTAACCATTGTACCTACTTCGGTGTAGGCTTCTAAAAAGCAAATATCAGCGTTATCCGCATCATCTGGTAAGATAACCACTTTTATGGGTAAGTTATTCTCTTTGGCAAATTTAAAGTCTCTCACATCGTGCGCTGGTACACCCATGACTGCTCCTGTGCCGTATTCATACAACACATAATTGGCGATCAAAATGGGGATTTCTTCTCCTGTAAAGGGATTGATGGCTTTTCCTCCTGTTAATGTACCTTTTTTCGGTTTGTCATCGGCGGTGCGATCGATCTCACTTTCATTGCTAACCTCTTGAATAAAGGCTGATACTGCTTCTTTTCTGTCAGGAGTGGTTACTTTTTCCGTGAGGGGATGTTCGGGAGCTAAAACTACATAAGTCACCCCGTATGCTGTATCAGGACGGGTAGTAAAAACAGCTATTTTTTCCTCACTACCGACAATGGGAAATTCTAAATAAGCACCTACAGATTTGCCAATCCAGTTTTCCTGCATGGTTTTGACGCGATCGGGCCATCCTTGTAACTGTTGTAAGTCGTTTAAAAGTTGTTCGGCATAATCGGTAATTTTCAAAAACCACTGTCTTAATAATTTACGCTCAACTTTTGCTCCACTACGCCACGAATAGCCTTCTGCGTCAACTTGTTCATTAGCTAACACCGTTTGATCGATCGGATCCCAATTAACGGCGGCTTCTTTTTGATAAGCTAATCCCGCTTCATAAAATTGTAGAAATAACCACTGAGTCCATTTATAATAATTAGGGGAACAGGTTGCAACTTCCCTACTCCAATCGATGGATAATCCTAACTCCTGAAGCTGCGATCGCATCTGTTCAATATTTTCATAAGTCCATTTAGCAGGGGGAATACCTCGATCAATAGCCGCATTTTCCGCAGGTAAACCGAAAGCATCCCACCCCATAGGATGTAAGACTCTATGCCCTTGCATTCGCTTAAAACGGGCGATCACATCAGTAATAACATAGTTGCGGACATGACCCATGTGTAGTTTTCCTGAAGGGTAAGGGAACATGGAAAGGGCATAAAATTTAGGTTTATCTTTATTTTCTTCCGTGAGATAAAGGTTAGAATCAAGCCATTGTTGTTGCCATTTAGATTCTATATCACTAGGTTGATAAGGAGATTGCATAATGTAAAAAGAGACTTATCTATAAAATACTTTAATTTAGTTAATCTTTTATTCTAAATCTTTTTCGGATACTGAGCAGTGAGAAAATTTATGTAGTTATAAGGTTCAAACAACAGACATCTATCTGGTAACAATTAAGATTTGTCCTTTATATAGCATTACTATATGAGTTGTAAGAATTTGATCCCCCCTAACCCCCCTTAAACAAAGGGGGAACTTATTTTCAATTTCTCATGAATGATTTAGGATTGCTATATATGTTTTCTACCGTAAAACAGGTAAATTACCTCTATTTTCGGAAATGTCTAATAAAATATCTGTTCACTGATCAAATCGGGAATTATAATTTGAGTGTTAAAATCGAAGAAAAAGTTTTATTAAAACAATGAAAAAACTATCACCGTTGATAATATTAAGTATATTACTGTTATCAGGTTGTGGTGCATTTGGTGGAGGAGGAACAAATGATCAAGCTAATATTACTCCTACTCCCCCTCCACAACCCACGCCTGAAGCGGAAAATCAAGAGAAAGAAGTCGTAAACGAAGAAAATACGGCAACGGCGGAAGTTAATAACGTACCCAATGCCCTTATTCCATCCACTAACCCCCAAGAAAGACTTAATCAAATTACTCAGGGTAGGGGCGATCCTTTTGGCTCAATTCGTCCTCCTGCGGT
>CAYPDC010000031.1:0-34299 GCA_964409355.1 uncultured Cyanobacterium sp. | reverse complement strand
GTGAGGTAAGAATCCCCCGACATAATCTTTGATTTGTCGGTGGGAGTGTCAATTAAGTCAAAATCTTATAGATTGTGCCATTGAACAAGCAGGAGAATAATAGATTATGGTCAAGCAAAGACAAAATAATATCAAATATCATACTAAAACCTTTGAAAAACTACTGCGGCAAGTTCAACCTGTTGCCTCTGATTTTGACATCGAAAAAGCTAAAGAAAACTACTTGAAAGAAAAATATAACCTATGAAAATTCAAATAGATACTGCACTTTATAATAATTTAGATGCTATAGTTACCCGTAATCCTAGGGATTATCCTGAAAATAGTACGATCGCCATTTTGACACCTAGACAATTATTAAAATCCTTTAGTGAGTAAGAGTACGATCGTCCATTGAGAGAGAATATAGAGGAGCGATACCGAAGGCACAGCTACGGGGCACGAACTTTTGAAAAAGTAGTATCGCAGTGCCTTAATTACCAATGCAGTAACAGGTAAAATTGATGTGAGGGAAGTAAAATAGAGTGAAAACCCTTAGCAGTTATTCAACCTATTACGGAGAAAAAAAGGGCAACCTTTGGAGTGATGAAACATAGAGGAAAAATATTAGGTGATATAGTTGAACCGACATCTAACCTCGTTACTTGGGATGTTTTATCATGAAACTTTTATTAGATACGCATATTTGGCTTTGGTATCTTTTGGGGGATTCTCGTCTTTCCAATAACCTGATCAAAATTATCGAAGATGAAACAAATCAACTATATCTAAGTCCTGTTAGTATTTGGGAAGCGTTACTATTAGGAGAAAAACAAAGAGTAATACTACAACCAACCCCAGAAAAATGGATTAAAGACAGTTTACAACAACTAGAAGTGATAGAAGCGCCTTTATCCATTGAAATAGCTATTTTAAGCCGAAAATTAGATTTAGTACACCAAGATCCAGCAGATCGCTTTATTGCCGCTACAGCAGTACATTATAATTTGATACTTGCCACTGTGGATCAAAATCTTAACTAATGCTAGTTGTTTACAAATTGTCAGTTAATCAGAAATACTGATTTTATGTTACAAATAACGACTAGCCTTTTGAAGTTGTTTAGCTAATTCCTGAGCTTTTTGACTTTCAGATTTACGAAAAGTATCATTCGTTTTGACAGGTTGAAGATTTTTAACCTCAGCTTGAAGACTTTTATATTTTGTTTCGGCTGATTGAATACCAGATAATAGTTACATTTAGTAACTCAACGATAACCGATCCCCCCTGGTATTATACCCATGCCCCCTTTTAACAAAGCAACAGAGTAGTCAGGGAGTTTTTTATTCTTGCCCATAAGTTTACTTATTACTTAAAACTTTTTACCATATTATTATAGTTCATATTAACTAAAAATAGTATATATAATTTGATAAGTATTTTTAATAAGTGCCTCAGCAAAATTATTGATCAACAAAAAAAATATTTATGCAATCAATAGTAAATTTAATTATTTTTAATTTGCAATATGACATAATAAAAACAGTTGTAAAATATCATTGTTGTCGCCATGCACCAAGAGATAAACAAAAGACACAAAAAATCAAAGCAGAATCTCCCAATTATTATTATCACAAGTTCTACCGAATTAGTAAAGATTATGAATCGTATTGAAAAAGATAGTATCGGTGAAATTGAAGTAAGGGGCGATCGCCTCTGGGGTGCGCAAACTCAACGCTCTCTCCATCATTTTTCCATCGGGGAAGATATAATGCCTATGGAGGTAATTCGTGCCTTTGCCATTGTCAAAAAAGCCTCAGCTATAGCGAATGAGGAATTAGGCAAGTTACCCTCAGAAAAAGCCAAGTTAATTATTCAAGTTGCCGATGAGATTTTGGAAGGTAAGTTAGACGAAAATTTCCCCCTCTATGTCTGGATGACGGGAAGCGGTACACAAACGAATATGAATGTTAACGAAGTTATCTCTAATCGTGCCATTCAGATTGTCGGCGGTAAATTGGGCAGTAAAAACCCCATCCATCCTAATGATGATGTTAATATGTCTCAGTCTTCCAATGACACTTTCCCCACCGCTATGCACATCGCAAGTGCGATCGCGCTTCAGGAGAGATTAATACCGAAAGTAAAGAAATTAAGAGACGCATTAGCAGAAAAAGCTCAGGCATGGAAAGATATAATTAAAATTGGTAGAACTCATCTCCAAGATGCTGTACCCTTGAGTTTAGGACAGGAATTTTCAGGTTATGTGGGAATGTTAGACGATAACCTTGCCCGTATCAATCAAGCCTTACCCCATATCTATCAACTGGCGTTAGGTGGTACAGCTTTAGGTACAGGTATTAACTCCCCCATTGGTTTTGCTACAAAATCCGCCCATCATATTGCCAATATAACTGGTTTACCCTTTGTTAGCGCTCCGAACAAATTTACCGTCATGGGTTCTCACGATGCGATCGTATCCTTAAGTGGAGTTCTCAAAACCCTAGCCTGTTCATTATACAAGATAGCCAACGATATTCGTCTTCTTGCTTGTGGACCTCGGGCGGGATTAAATGAGTTAGAATTACCTGCAAATGAACCTGGATCATCTATTATGCCGGGTAAAGTCAATCCTACTCAGTGTGAGGCTTTAGCAATGGTTGCCGTGCAAGTAATGGGTTATGATACGGCGGTGACTTTTGCTGGGAGCAGTGGAATGTTAGACATGAATGTTTACAAGCCGATGATGATTTACAATGTTTTACAGTCAATTAAGATACTCAGTGACAGTTGTAATAATTTCACTGATTTTACCGTAAAGGAAATGAAAGCAAACCGTCAACGTATCGAAGAATTAGTCAATCAATCATTAATGTTAGTAACGGCATTAACCCCGAAAATTGGCTATGATAAAGCCTCAAAAATTGCCCATCTTGCTTATGAGAAAAACATCAATCTCAAAGAAGCAACCTTAGAATTAGGCTATTTAACCGCCACACAATTTGATAATTGTATTGATTTAAGACAAATGGCTTATCCTCACGATTAATCTTGTAGCAATTTGGATTATATTTGAGTTAACTTCTGCGGAGAGGATCAAGCCGACTTGACTTGATGAAGCGGAAAGTAAACGTCGTGGGTAACTATGAGTAGGTTTTATATGACAGAAAAAAGAATTCTACCTAAACGAATCATAGTTGCTCCAGATGCGATCGCGCTTAGATAATCATTCGACATACCCATAGATAACTGATCAAAATTTTCTGAAAAATAGCCCTTTTCCCTAATTTTCTCTTGCAAAACCTTCAAAGACAGAAAAGTCGGAAGAATTTCCTCCTGAGATAAACCCAAAGGTAAAATTGTCATTAACCCTCTTATTTTGAGAAATTTCAACTCCTGTAACAGAGGCAAATCTTGCCACAACTGATCAACATTCCAACCATATTTATTCTCATCAGGTAACAACTTAATCTGTAAACATCCTTGAGGAGATTGTTGAATAACTCCTTCTTCTAAGGCTTGTTGAGCGTAAAAATCAAGACGTTGAGCAATTTTGAGACTATCCACTGAATGAATCCAAGCAAAAGATTCTACTGCTTTCTTTGCCTTATTACTCTGTAAATGCCCAATAAAATGCCAAGTAATATCCGTTAAATCCTTTAATTGAGACTGTTTGGTAACAGCCTCCTGTAGCTTATTTTCCCCAAAATCTTTGACTCCTTGCCCATAAATCCATCTCATTATATCAA
This sequence comes from uncultured Cyanobacterium sp., assembly GCA_964409355.1. Classification (GTDB taxonomy): domain Bacteria; phylum Cyanobacteriota; class Cyanobacteriia; order Cyanobacteriales; family Cyanobacteriaceae; genus PCC-10605. The sequence continues at coordinate 30,571 of CAYPDC010000031.1, read as the reverse complement.
TATCGACTTTTTTCGTCACCGCCACTAACTTTACCGAAGGCGGAATCGTTTTTTTGATCTCATCTAAATTTGTCAACAATTTACTCATTATTCTTTATTTATTATTTATTATTTATTATTGATCTCCAACAATGATCATTTTTGCACCGTATTTCCGGCTTCTAGCCCGATTTTTGAAGATGCCTATTATTCATTATTCGTTATTCATTACCCATTAAGGGAGCGAGACGCTCCCACTCCAAACTCATTACTCTTAATTGGCTTTGGCTAAATAAACCACTGCGCCTAAACCACAAGCCATCTCCTCTGGGGTAATTTTACCATCATGGTTACTATCAAGAGCATCAAAAACAATATCTGCCCCTGCCCATTCTTCACGGGTAATGAAACCATCACCATCTAAATCATAGACATGGAAAATGTCATCCACTGCATGGGATAAAGTTTCTCCTCCTTCTAGTTTAGTTAAACGAGTCGCTAATAATTGTTCCAAAGTTTCTAAGGCTTTTGTAAAACCTTTAATTCCCTCATCTAACTTTTCATTGGCCATTCTATCTTCACTGTGCATCTTCTCAAAAGTGGCTTTATCGACAGTGATTTTTTCAATCTCCATTTCTTTGGCTTTTTCTGCTGAGAGTTTGAGGGGTAATTCTTCCTCAGTGTTTTGCAACTGTTCTAATAGTTTAGGAGAAATGGTTAATAAATCACATCCTGCTAACTCATAAATTTCGCTCATGTTACGAAAACTTGCTCCCATTACCTCGGTTTGATAACCGAATTTTTTATAGTAGTTATAAATTTGTGTTACAGATTGTACCCCCGGATCTTCAGCACCGGGAAATTCCTCTTTCCCAGTTTCTTTCTTATACCAGTCAAGGATTCTACCGACGAAAGGAGAAATGAGAGTAACTCCTGCCTCTCCACAGGCTACTGCTTGGTGAAAACCGAATAAAAGGGTTAAATTACAGTGGATACCTTCTTTTTCAAGAATTTCGGCGGCTTTAATCCCCTCCCAAGTGGAGGCAATTTTGATTAAAATACGCTCTTTATTGATACCTGCTTTTTCGTATTGGGAGATTAAATAACGGGCTTTTTCGATCGTGCCTTCAGTATCATAAGATAAACGGGCATCAACTTCGGTGGAAACCCTACCCGGTACAATATCAAGGATTTTTCTGCCAAAAGCAACCGCTAACCAGTCAATGGCAAGTTTAACCACTTCATCAACGGTGGCGTTTTCCCCTAATTCGTTTCTTGCTTCTGTGAGAGTCTCATCGACTATGCTTTGATACTCAGACATTTGAGCAGCCGCAGTAATCAGAGAGGGATTTGTAGTAGCATCTTGAGGAGTAAAAGTTTGAATGGCTTGAATATCTCCTGTATCCGCCACAACGGTGGTATATTGCTTTAATTGATCTAATAGATTTGTCATGGTGAAATTATTTGATTAATAGTTTCGAGATTAACTATTTACAGCTTACCTTGAGTCGAAGAAAAGCAACGTTTTGAAGATCACATTATTGCCTCTCTCACTTTGAGTATGTAAATTATTTCATTGCGAGATAAGGGTTTCAACTCATAAATCCCTTTGCAATAAATTGACAAAGCAAATAGTAAACGTTCAATGAATTGAACTAATAAAATGCAATTTTGCCCCGACGAGTGAAAAAACCCTGCTTTTTGACTTGCAGATTTTAATTGACATTCTCCCACCCAACTTACGAGAGTTACTACCTTTTTTCTTTTTGCTGACTTGTCTTTGCAGTCTTTTTAACTGTTTTTCAGACTTTCTTAAATGTCTTGGATTATCAATTTTATTACCGTTTGAGTCAGTGTAGAAGCTACTCAATCCGACTTTAACACAAAGATTTTAGATTGTGGGTCATCCTAGGGATGTTTTTTGCTGGGTAGCATTCATCCCGTCACCAAAACGATGAGTTTTTTTGAGTTTATAGTGAGGGCTTTCTGCTACCATTTTAGGTAAAAATAGATAAATTAAACTGATATGATTATAGAGGAAAGTTTGATCATCAAAAATCTTTCTTTAGTGGCACTTTTACCAGAATTTACCGAGACTATTTTTTCCACTCAAGGCATTATGGTAATGTTATTAGTGGCTTATGGTGGTGCAATGTGGATGTTTTTGACTAGCGCCCCCAAGGTTTATACTATCATGGTTTCTGATTTAGCTATTGCCCAGGAATTTTATGAGAATTTACTCGATTTGCCCGTGGCGGATATACCTCTCCACTATTACTATAATTATGAACAAAGTTTAGGAGCTAGTAGTTTTGATCCTATTTATATGGGTTCAGGTTTCAATGATACAATGGTTAAACCTAAAGACGGTTTATGGTATCAATTAAAGAAAAACGTACAATTACACATTATTAGCGGTGCGAATCTGGGTTATAAAAACTGTCAACGTCATGTTTGTTTTGACAACGAAGGCTTAGAAGCTCTATTATTAAGAGTACAAGCTCGTCGTTTAAAATATAAAATTCGATCGGAAAAACCCCTTAATTTCCTTGTCAAAGATTGGGATAATCGAGTTATTGAAATCGCAGAAGTGAGCAGTTAAGAATTTACTAAATAAGGGAATAAGATGTCTAATTCTCCTTTGGAGTCTTTACAACAAGGTAGTTGGTTTAAGTTAATCTGTGGTGCAAGTTATCAGCATTTACCCTCTATCCGTAATTTAGCTTTGATTTATACCCTTGCAGGGGCGGATTGTGTCGATGTAGCCGCAGATATAGCTGTTATTCATACTGCTTTAGAGGGAATTAAAACAGCACAAAATTTTTTCCCTGAAGCTAAACAAAGAGGTTATTATCCTCAATATTCTCCTTTTTTGATGGTTAGTATTAATGATGGGGAAGATCCTCATTTTCGTAAAGCCTACTTTAATCCTAATCTATGCCCTACCGATTGTCCCCGCCCCTGTGTTTCTATTTGCCCCACAGATGCGATCGCATTCCATCAGGCTGTAGCGGAAACATTTTCTCAAGATGATCAAGGAGTAAAAAGCGAATTATGTTATGGTTGCGGTAGATGTTTACCCGTATGCCCCATTAATCTGATTGAAACAGAATCTAGGTTAATCACCATGGAAACTGTTTTACAGTGGTTGCCAACTTTACCCATAAGTGCCATGGAAATTCACACTCAAGAAGGGCATTTTCAAGCGTTTATTGGCACGTGGGAAAAAATACACCCTTATTTACATCAATTAAAAGTAATTGCCATTAGTTGCCCTTATACCCCCACTGTAATTGATTACTTAGAAAAAATCTACCAGTATATTTCTCCGGTGGAAATACCCCTAATTTGGCAAACCGATGGGCGCCCCATGAGTGGAGATATAGGGGGAGGCACAACCCATTTAACCATCAAATATGCCCAAAAATTGAGGGAATCGGACATAAAAGGATTTATTCAATTGGCAGGAGGAACAAATGAATATACAGTCAAAAAACTGCTAAAATTAAACCTACGCCCTTTTATCTCTGGTATCGCCTTTGGTAGCAAAGGGAGAAAAATCATAGGAGATATTCTACATCAATTAGAGGAAATTTCCCCCACCAATCGATTGGAAAACTATCCTCATTTACTCTGGCAAGGAGTAGAGATGGCGAATCAGTTAGTCTCTCCCGTCAGAAAAAATGTATTTCATCCTAACTAGATAGTTTAATTTTCGATCCTTCTGGGGTTTTATATACTTCAATTCTCGTTTGGAAGGCTTCTTTAAATTGATTAACGTGAGTTACTGTTAAGATACAAGCAAATTCAGGGGCGATGGCATTTAAAGCGGCAATGAGGCGATCGCATCCTTCCGCATCTTGAGTACCAAATCCTTCATCGACTATCAATAATTGTAATGGAGTGCCAGATCTTTGAGCTAAAATACGGGATAAAGCTAGACGAATGGCAAAATTAATACGGAATGCTTCTCCGCCGGAATAAGTTTCATAAGACCTTGTTCCTTGAGCATCGGAAATGATAATCTCTAAAGTGTCTTTATATTGGGATGATGATTTTTTACTACGACTAGCTTTTGGCTTTTGAGTGAGAAATTGTACACTTAATTGGCTACCAGTAAGACTATTTAAAATGTGATTTGCTTCGTCTTGCAATTGCGGTAAAATATTTTCAATCATTAAAGCCTGAATACCGTTTTTGCCAAAAGCAATTCCTAATTCCTGATAAATACGGTATTTTTTCTGAGTTTCTTGCAAACGATTTTCTAACTCTTTGAACTCATTTTCTCGATCTTTTAAGTTACTTAAAGATTGTTCTAATCTTCCTTTTTCTGTTAGTAATTTATTAATATTTGCCTGAGAGTTACTCATTTCTTGCTCTAATTTTGCCAACTCTTGACTATAATCTGTAAGTTGTGATAGTTGTTCTTGAATACTATTTAATTCTTTTTCTCCCGTCTCTTTTTCTTGATTATACTGTGCTAAACTTGTTTCAATTTGAGTGTATTTTTCCCTTAATTGCGGATATTGTTCTCTGGCCTGTTGTAACTTTTCGTAAAGTAGCTGATAGGGTTGTAATTTTTGCCCTTTTTCCCTAATATTTTGATGGAAGATGCGATCGTAGCTTAAAGTGTTGATTTCCTCCTCAACTTGATTCAATTGTAATTGTAAAGGAGAGTTTTCAGTAAGACTTTTAAAACTCCTTTCTAAAGACTCTATTTTTATTTCTAAATCAGGCTTTTGTTGAGCTAATTTTTTTAGTTGATTTTGAGCATCTTTAATCTTACTTTGCTGAAACTCAACCCAACGCAAACTCCCTTCTTCTTTCCTTAACAAAGCATGGTTTTCTTGACTATAATTTAAGTTACTAATTTGTTCAATAATTTCCCCCAACTGAATTTGAGTATTTTGGGCGTAATTTCTAGCATCTAATCTATTTTGTAATTCTGCTTTTTCCTCTAAAATTAACTCATATTGATTATAAATATCATCAATAGAATCCAATTGATTTTCTAACTTAGCATAGTCTTGTTTTATATTATCTTTTAAAGCTAACTCTTGGTTTAATTGAGCGTATTCTCTCCTTAAATTCTCTAATTCTCGTTTACAATTAATAATCTCTATCTCATAATAAGATGATTCCGACTCCATTTGTTTTTGTTCATCTTTGGTTTTAGTAATCACATATTCTAAGTGAGTATCATTTAATTCTCTTTCACATAAAGGGCAAACAGCATGATCTTGATTTAAAGTTTCTAACTTTTGATTTAGCTTTTTAATTTGTTTTTCTAAACTACTTTGATTATCTAAGTATCTTTGAATTAAATGATTTCTTTCCTCTCCTTTTTCCTGTATTCTTTTTTGATAATTTCTCGTATTTTCTATTTCCTTTAATCTAGCTTCTAAACTAAAAAACTCTTGTCGTATTAAAGGAACTTGATTTAACTTAGCCTGTATATTATTCTCCTGTATTTCTAATTGCTTTAACTTAGCTACTAATATTGCTTCTTCTCTATTTACCTCTGTTTCTAAAGACTGTTTTTGTTGCAATAAAGTATTAGCTTGTAACTGAATCTCGTCTAATTGACTAAGTTTTTTACGACAAATATTAAGTTTTTCTAAATCTGCCTCCAAGTTAGATGTTTTATTGACTATTGCCTCCAACTCTTTTTCCCGATTGATTAAATTTTCTAATTTAGTTTTTTCTCTTTGAATTGCCAAAGCTAAATTATTACTTTCCTTTTGCAAAGATTGATCTAGTTTTTGTTTGGTTTCTAATAATTGTTGATATTGATTAAACTTGCTATTTAAACTTTCATCTTTTCCCCTTAATATTTGCCATTGTTCATAATTACTATTAATGTCTTTCTCCTGAGATAAAATGACAGTAACCCTGTTAATATCTTGCTCTAAATCTACTTTTTCCTTTTGTAGTCTTTGAATTTTTTGAATAGTAGTCTTAATTTGATTATTTTGCCAATCTAGTCTTTGTTGTAACCCACTTCTTTGATTATTAATAATTTGAATATTTTGTAACTGTAATCGATCTGCCTCTAGCTTATCTTGATAATAACTTAATTCTTTGTTCGCAATATCAATCTTTAATTCAATTTCTTGCTTTTCCTCTAATTTTGCCTTATTATCCTCTAAATTACGACTAATTTCTTCCCCTTTAATTTTAAATTCTTTCGCTAATTCTTTCGCTTCATTAGACAAATTTTCGTATTGATCTAATTTTAGTAAATCTGCTAGAATTTTCTTCCTTTCTGATGGGCTTCTCAACATAAATTCATCTGCCCTTCCCTGTCTTAAATAAGCAGAATTAGTAAAGGTATCATAATCAATTTTTAGACATTCTTTAATTTTATTTTCAGTATCTTTTAATCCTTTTCCGGCTATGGATTTAAAACCTTTATCATTGATAATCTGAAAATCTAAAGTGCCACCCTTTTGACGATGACGAGTGCGAATAATGCGATAATGTTGACCATCATAAATAAACTCAAAATCAACTCTTGTTTCTACTTCCCCTAAGTGAATTAAATCTTCATGGGTTGCAGTGCGTGTCTCCCCCCAAACTACCCAAGTTATTGCTTCTAAAAGGGATGACTTTCCTGCACCATTTGCACCGCAAATACAAGCTGTATGTAAACCACTAAAATCTAATTCGGCATGACGATAGCTTAAAAAATTTCGGAGGGTTAATTTACGAGGAATCATAGGAATTAAGAATTAAGAATATAGCTCTTGATGAGTTAGTATTTATGATTTTACTTCAACTATGGGGAAGATTGATGAATAGTGGGTTAAAATAAACAGACAAGAGTGTTTAGAAAGCACGAATAATACCAAGCATTCTTTTGATAGTCTTAAAAAGATGGTAAAAATAGTTAAGCGACGATCGCACGGAGTACAAGCAGTATATGATATAGGAGTAGAAAAAGACCATAACTTCTTATTGGCGAATGGTTTGATTGCCTCTAACTGTTTTAATAAATCTCATTCTACTGCTTACGCTTACGTCACCTATCAAACCGCCTATTTAAAGGCAAACTATCCCGTAGAATATATGTCTGCATTATTGACAGCAAGTAGTGATAATCAAGATAAAGTCGAAAAATATCGGGAAAATTGCTTAAAAATGGGCATCGATGTTAAACCCCCTGATATAAACCTCTCTCAAAAAGAATTTACCCCTCAAGGAAACTATATTTTATTTGGTTTCTCTGCTGTAAAAAATTTAGGGGAATCAGCCATTGATAATATTTTAGAAGTCAGAGAAAAAATAGGCGGAAAATTTGCTAATTTTGCTGATTTTATTAGTAGAGTCAATTTGAAAACCGTTAATAAAAGAGCATTAGAAACCCTTGTTTATGCCGGTGCTTATGATAGTATTCACCCCAATCGACGACAATTATTAGAAGGTTTAGATTTGATGGTGACATGGGCGCAAAAACGTCATAAAGAGAAAGAAACAGGGCAATTAAATATCTTTGAGCAAATGATGGGCAATGCCACTGCAACAATCCCAGAAACATCAAAAGAAATTAATTATGATACGGCACCTCAATTACCAAAAATAGAAGACTTTTCTCCCCAAGAAAAGTTAAAATCAGAAAAAGAACATCTAGGGTTTTATGTATCAGAACATCCTTTAAAACCATTAAAAGATAAGATAAATATATTAGCACCGATTAACTTAAGTGATTTATCTAATCAAAAATCTCGTAATAAAATTTGTGTTTTAGCGATGTTAAATACCATCAAGTCTCATATAGATAAAAATGGGAATAATATGGCTTTTCTAACATTAGAAGATATTTCTGGTCAAGTAGATGGAGTAATTTTTGCTAGTAATTATGACCAAGTAAAGGATAATTTATTAGAAGATACCCCTTTAATTATTTGGGGAAAGGCAGATAATAAAAATGACAAATCCCAAATTATAGTTAATTATATGAGTAAAATTGCCGATACGAAATTAGTTTTTATTCGTTTAAGTCCAGAAATTGCCTCTAATCCCTCCATACAAGGTAAGATTAAGGGGATTTTACAGGAACAATCGGGAGACAAAAATCAGGCGATTATCCCCACTTTCATTGTTGTTGAAGGATTAACTGAAAGAATCACCATTCGTCTGGGAGAGTCCTATTGGGTGCAGAATGCCCATAATACAGTTGAATCGTTAATAAACGCTAGTTTTGACGCTTATTTACATCGTTTTGAAGTGGAAAAAGAGTAAAACCAGTTTCCGCACATCATATTATTAAACCTGAGTTCGATATAAGAAAATATGAATGAATACCTTTTAGACATTGATAATTTACGCATCGCCTATTCTACTATTCATGGTCATGATGATACTAACCCAAATTGGGCAGTGAATGATGTTTCTTTCCAATTAAATGAGGGCGAAATTATGGCATTGGTGGGAGAATCTGGTTGTGGTAAATCAACCCTCGGAAGGGCAATAATGCGCCTTTTACCTTCAAAAACAAGGATTGAGGGGGAAGCAAAGTTTAAAGGGGAGTCTATCTATGATTACGATGCTTCTGCTTTGCGTAAATTTAGAGGGGAAGTGGTTGCTTTAATATTTCAAGATCCCATGACAAGACTTGATCCTTTGATGACCATAGGGGATCATTGTTTAGAGACTCTTAAGGCTCATCAACGGAATTTATCAACTTCTGAGGCTAAGGAAAAAGCCTTATCGGCGTTGGCTACTGTCAAAATTCCCCCCGAAAGATTTAATCAGTATCCCCATGAGTTTAGCGGTGGTATGAGACAACGGGTTGCGATCGCTCTTGCATTATTGTTAGAACCTAAAGTAATAATCGCTGACGAGCCTACCACCAGTTTAGATGTTACCATTGCCGGGGAGATTTTAGGGGAATTGACGATGTTATGCCGAGAAAGGGAGATGGGATTATTATTGATTTCCCATGATTTGGCGATGGTGGCAAAATATTGCGATCGCATTGGGGTTATGTATAGAGGAAAAATGGTAGAAATGGGGGCAGTAAAAGATATTATTTATAATCCACAACATGAATATACAAAATCCTTATTAAAAGCCGCTTTTCACCTTCACAATAGAGAAAATAAAGCAATTCCAAGAGAAAAAAAAGAGCAAAATTTGGCTTTATTAGAATTACAAAATCTGCAAAAATATTATACTATTTCTGTTAATTTTATTGAGCAATTATTAGGAAAAAAAAATCAGTTTATTAAAGCCGTTGATGAGCTAAATTTACAAATTTGGCCAGGGGAAATTCTGGGTTTAGTGGGGGAATCAGGTTGTGGAAAAAGCACCCTATCTCGCACTATTTTGCAGTTAATTAGGGCAACTAAAGGGCAGGTATTATGGCAAGGAAAAGATTTAACAACCCTTTCTATGGCTCAATTAAGGGGCTTACGCAGAGAAATTCAAATGATATTTCAAGATCCCCATGCCTGTTTGAATCCGATGATGACCATAGGGGAATCTATCACTGAGCCTTTGATTATACATCAATTAGGCAATAAACTAGAAAACCGCCAACGAGTAGAAAATATGTTACATAGAGTTGGTTTAGATCCTCAAGAATATTATAGTCGTTATCCCAAAGAACTTTCAGGGGGTCAACAACAAAGAGTTGCCATCGCGCGTGCTTTGATTACCCAACCAAAATTAGTAATTTGTGATGAGCCTGTGAGTATGTTAGATGCGACAATACAGACACAGGTGTTAGAATTAATGTTAGAGCTAAAACGGGAATTTCAACTCACCTATTTATTCATTACCCATGATTTATCTGTAGCTCGTTTCCTGTGCGATCGCATCGCCGTCATGAATGGGGGGAAAATAGTAGAATTAGATGTAACCGAGAAGATATTTAATAACCCTCAACACCCTTATACTCAGAGTTTACTATCTGCAGCACCCATGTTAATTGGTAGTTTGGGCTTCTAGCCCGAATATTGATCATGACTACTGTAAAAGAACCGTTTTTAGCATTGATTGAGCTTGGGATAAGTAGCCTCCACCAAACAAGTTAAAGTGATTAAGGATGTGATAAAGGTTATAAATAGTTTTTCGTGTTTGATAACCTGAATCAAGAGGATATTCTCGGTTATAGCTTTGATAAAAGTCGGGGGGGAATCCGCCGAATAATTCTGTCATAGCAATATCCGCTTCTCGATCGCCGTGATAAAATGCAGGATCGAAAATAGTGGGAATGCCATCGGTGGTAAAACCTGCATTTCCTCCCCATAAATCACCGTGAAGTAAAGAAGGGTGAGGGTTTCTATTGCTTAATAAATCTCTGATTTTAGCGATTATTTGCTCAATATTCTTAAAACTTGCCCCTTTACGGTTAGCGAGTCTTAGTTGATAGCCGATACGCTTTTCGGCAAAAAAATCCGCCCAATTATCCCCCCAATCGTTGATCTGAGGAGTCGAACCGATGGTATTATTGATTTTCCAACCAAAACGGTTTTCTTTTTTATAGCGGTGGAGTTGTGCTAGTTTTTGCCCCATTAATTGCCATGATTGACTGTTTCCCCTACCTAATGGCAGGTATTCTAAGACGAGATAACTACTATTTCCTGCAATACCATAACAGATGGGTTTAGGAACTAAAATGGTATCCGTTGCATACATTTCTTCTAATCCCAATGCCTCCGCCATAAACATCTCCAAACCAGAAGCACTATGGATTTTAACGAAGTAACTCTCCTTTTCTCCTATTAGTTGATAGGCTTGATTTATACAACCCCCCCCAAGGGAACGGCGATCGCGTATTTCAAATTGTTTATCAATGATTTGACTGATTTTATTAGTAATTTCTGACCACATTAGGTTGTTTCAAAATAATTAATTAGACATCTCCAATAATAGACATTTTAAGGGCTTAAGCCCTTACTACGAGCCAGTAAAAAATAATTTCTGGAGATGTCTATTGTAAATGCTAACTTAAAGAAGCATGGGAGCGATCGTAGCTAATACGAGAACTAGAGTTGGGTTTTCCTTGTATCGGATTCCAATATTCCGAACCGTTAATATCCATACCGATTTCTGAAGCAGTGCGTCCTAACATTGATTGTTGACGATTTTTTATGAATTTATGATGACGCATCATTAAACTGCGGGCTTGACTTTCTGCACTCATTTTTTTCTCTCCTTTACTTTCTTACCTCTATTAAAACATATTTCTGTATAAAATTTTACAAAATAGCTATTTTTTTACAAAAATTTACTGGATTAATTTGTATCTGAACTTACCCCGTACATAAGTATTAACTGCGTATTTTACCAACAGACTATCTTGCTACAAAATTAAGTCAGGAAAAGTGCGATCGCAATTCCTAAGCAAAAGCTAATGGTGAAACGGGGATATTGAATCGCAAGACGAGAAATATTTAATCGTTGGCGCGAAGATGATGTCATGAAATTTGATGATAGTGCGAAATGTGGGTAAAATATGTTTAAATTGTTTAGAAAAGAATAGCCCGTAAATAATCAGGAAGCGTTTTTGTTTCTCTGGTTTTTGGATTAATACAAATATGTCGAGTCATGGCTTTAGCAACAGTAACCGTTTCTTTATCGATTAAATAACTAATTTCAAAGACTTTTTCACTAAGACAGTTTACTTGAGATTGAATATTAATTATATCACCACAAAATAGAGGATTATAAAAATCTATTTCTGCATGAATAATCGGAATAGCTAAATCTTGATTGCGAAAAAAACTATCTAACTTCACATCTAAACTCCCTAAAATTTCTTCATAAGCCTCATGACAAATAGAAAGTAAACGGGAAAAATAAACAACTCCCGCCGAGTCAGTATCCGCAAAATGAATTTTCCTTGAGTAAATAAAATTTTCCATAAACAAAAAGATCAATAAATGTTGTTATTCATGATAAGATTAAAGATAAAATATTTTAAGTTAAAACTGTTTACTTTTTTGATTCCGTAGGGGTTGAACATTGTTCAACCCATAAAAACCCTTAAATCCTAAATAGAGAATAAAAGTGAAAAATATCAGTGAATTAAACTCAATTAAGTGGCAAAAATTAATCCAGATATTCTCAGAGAAAAATAGAGATAAAGTAGCAGAAAAAAGAAGTAAATATGTCATTTATCCTCAGAATAAATATCCCGAATATCCCCCAGAGTTAATCCTAAGAGACTACCAACATCAAGCCGTAATTAACTGGATGAAAAATCAGGGTAGAGGCACATTAAAAATGGCAACAGGAAGTGGCAAAACTATCACAGCTTTAGCCATAGCTACCGAGTTATATCAACAAATTAACTTAGAAGTATTGTTAGTAATTTGCCCCTATCGTCACCTAGTTTTACAGTGGGAAAAAGAAGCAAAAAAATTTAATTTAGCTCCTCTTTTAGCCTTTCAAAGTGTTTATGACTGGCAAAGTGATTTATCTCAACAATTATACCAAATTCATCACAAGCAACAAAATTTTTTAACTATTATTACAACTAATTCAACTTTTATCAGTGAGAGATTTCAGTCACAATTACCCTTTTTCCCTGTCAAAACCTTGATTGTAGGCGATGAAGCCCATAATTTAGGATCACCTCGTTTTCTTTCCTGTTTACCGCAAAATATTGGCTTAAGACTCGCCTTGTCAGCAACCCCTGAAAGACACTTTGACAATGATGGTACAGATTTATTGATAGATTATTTTGGACAAGTTTTAAAGCCTGAATTTACCTTAGCAAAAGCCTTAAGAAAACAAGCATTAGTTAACTATAATTACTATCCTATTTTGGTTGAATTAACCCAGTATGAAGCCTTAAAATATGCGAAATTAACAAAGAGAATTGGTTGGACATTATCAGAGAATAAAAACTTAGAAGATAATCCTCAATTAAAATCCTTATTATTACAAAGATCTCGTTTAGTTGCCACAGCAGAAAACAAACTAATAGCCTTAAAAGAATTAATGGAAAATAATCTTGACATGAAAGCAACTTTATTTTATTGCGGAGATGGACATACTGACAAGAATGAAAAACAATTAGCGGCTGTCACCCGTATTTTAGGTAAAGAATTAAATTATCGAGTTAACACTTACACCGCCGAAACTCCTCTGGAAGAAAGAGAAAAAATTAAACAACAATTAATCACAGGAGAATTGCAAGGAATTGTTGCTATTCGTTGCCTAGATGAAGGAGTCGATATACCGATGATAACTAATGCAGTAATTTTAGCTAGTAGCAGTAATCCCCGTCAATTTATTCAAAGACGAGGGCGAATTTTACGCCCTTATCAAGGAAAAAAAGAGGCTAATTTATTTGATATGATTGTTATTCCTCCCTTATTAGAAAGAGATGTTTGGGAAGTAGAAAAAAGTTTGATGAAGAAAGAATTAATCAGATTAATTGAATTTGCAAAATTGGCTCAAAATGCCGATGAAGCCCATCAAGTGTTGCATTTTATACAAGATAAATTTTAATTTATTAGACATTTTAATCAAAGGTTTCAGGTGTCAGGTTTGAGTATTTTTGATTATATCTCCTACCTATAAATTTTCGATAATTGCCTCCGATTCATGGATAATGTGTCTTAATTGATCTAATAAATCTTGATCTACATTTTGCCATAGTTTTCTCTGATGTGCCTCTATCAATCTTTCTCCCATGTCTCTTAATGCCCAAGGATTTTTTTCCTGAATAAACTGCCTTACCTTATCATCTAATAAATAACTTTGGGCAACCCCAGTAAACATAAAATCAGGCACAGTTTTAGTGGTAGCAGAATAGGCAAATAAATAGTCAACAGTGGCACTCATTTCAAATGCACCTTTATAGCCGTGTCGCATCACCCCTGCTATCCACTTGGGATTAATTACTCGACTACGATAAACTCTGGCTATTTCTTCCTGCAAATGCCTTACTTTAGGGTTATCTGGTTGAGAATTATCCCCAAAATAAACCGTTGGGTTTTGCCCTTGTAAATGTCTGACGGCGGCGGTTAATCCCCCTTGAAATTGGTAATAGTCATCAGAGTCGAATAAATCATGTTCACGGTTATCTTGATTATGCAAAACTATCTGTAATTGTTTTAATCGTTGTTCAAAGGCTTCGGGTTGTGATACTCCTTTTGTGCCTGTATAAGCATAACTACTCCAGTTGAGATATGCCCTTGCTAAATCCTCATCGCTTTGCCAGTTTTGGGCTTCTATTAATCCTTGCAATCCAGCACCATAAGCCCCCGGTTTTGAACCAAAGAGGCGATAGGTTGCCCTTTCCCTTGCCTGTTTTTCCTCTAATCCTTGTTTAATCCAGTATTGAGTATCTTTTTCTACCTGTTGGGCGAGGGGATTATTTTCTTTTTCTTCCGTAAGGGTTGACAAGTGTTGATTAATTTTATAAAATAACTCCATCACAATGGGAAATCCGTCTCTAAAAAAGCCTGAAACTCTCACAGTGACATCAATACGAGGTCTTCCTAACACCTCAATAGGGATGACTTCAAAATCCACAACTCTACGACTAACTCCATCCCAGACTGGTTTAACTCCCATTAATGCCATGATTTGAGCTATGTCATCTCCTCCTGTGCGCATGGTGGATGTACCCCAGACAGAAATTGCTAGGGTGCGAGGATATTCGCCGTTTTCTTGGGTGTATCTTTCAATGAGGGTTTCAGCAGCTTTTCTCCCTACATCCCAAGCGGTTTCGCTAGGTATTGCCCGAATATCCACTGAATAAAAGTTTCTCCCTGTGGGTAAGACATCGCTTCTGCCTCTGGTGGGTGCGCCAGATGCACCACTGGGGATATATTTCCCTTCTAATCCTCTTATTAAGTTGATGATTTCTTGCTCTGTTTTCATCAGGTTGGGTAGCAGTTTATTCTTAATCCAGTTTAGGGATTTTTCTGTGTGTTTTCCTAGTTTAATTCTCTCTGTTTTTTCTCCTTTGATTAGTTTTTCTATTAATTCATTGGCTATATTTTCTAAGTAGTCTTGATTCTTCCTATTTTCTCTCGATAAATCATCATCTTGATCTCTCCTATTTTCCCTTAATAAGTCATAATTTTTATCCCCTCTAACCCCCCTTAATAAGGGGGGAATTTTATTGGTTTCTAAATCAGTTTTAATAGCTTCTATTAACCCTAAATTATTGTAACTTGAGAAACGGGCGATCGCACCGATTAAATCTCTTAATTGTCTTCCTTCTGGGCATTTTCCAAAAATGTGTAATCCGTCTCTAATTTGTGCCTCTTTTAATTCACATAAATAACCGTCAGCAATAGTTAAAAATTCCGTTAAACTATCTTTATTTACTTCTTTTATGGCTAAATCTTCATTTAGCTTTGTTTCTTTAATTAAATTTGAGATGCGATCGCCTATTATTTTTAAACGACTGGGATTAAGACTTTGTGCCTGATAATATTCATCGATTAAAGCCTCTAATTCTAATAACTCTCCATACAATTCTGCACGGGTTAAAGGGGGAGTTAAATGATCTACAATAACAGCATTTGCCCTTCTTTTTGCTTGTGATCCTTCCCCCGGATCATTGACAATAAAAGGATAAAAATGAGGTAGTGTGCCTAAAGCAATTTCAGGATAACAATTCTGTGATAAAACTAGACTTTTCCCCGGTAGCCATTCTAAATTTCCGTGTTTACCAACGTGAATAATGACATCTGCTTTAAAAATTTCTCGTACCCAATAATAAAAGGCTAAATAATGGTGAGTTGGTTCTAAATCTGGTGCATGATAATTTAAACTCGGATCTAAATCATAACCCCTAGAGGGTTGCACTCCGACAAATATTTTTCCTAATTGGATTCCTGAAATGGGGATGATTGTTTCTGATTTTACTTTATCTGGATACGAATGATAATCATTCGCATACGAATGGATATTTTTCCATCTACTTTGAATTTGTTGTTGAATGTTTAAGGGTAAAGTAGCAAAATAAGTCTCATATTCTTCTAGGGATAAGTATTGATTTATTTTCTTTTGGGATGTCATTTGCAAATCATTGGTTATGCCTTCTATCAGTTGAAAAATGAGTTTATCTCCATTTTCGGGTATCTCTTGAATATCGTAGTTATTCGTTTTTAATGCCTGTAAAATATTAATACAACTGGCAGGAGTATCTAAACCAACTCCGTTGGCAATTCTTCCATCTTTATTTGGATAGTTGGCTAAGATTAAAGCTATTCTTTTCTCAGAATTATTCTTATGTTTTAGTTTTACCCAGTTTTTCGCTAATTGAGCGATATAATTAACTCTGTTTTCTTGGGGTTGATAAATAACAATATCTGTTTCTAATTGAGGATGTTTCCTCTCTACAGATTTAAACGAAATTGCCCTTGTTATTATCCTTCCGTCAACTTCAGGTAACGCAATATTCATGGCAACATCTCTTGGAGATAAGCCTTGAAAATTATTTTGCCAATATTCTTCTGTACTTCCACTGAGGATTACTTGCAAAACGGGAATATCTAAGGTTTCCCATATTTTACTATTCGATTCTTCTCCGATTTTTGCCACTGAAAAGCTAGTGGTATTTAAGATTAAATCCACTTGATATTGTTGTAATATTTCGATCAATTCTGTCTGAATATCTGCTTCTCTAAGAGATGATAAATAAATGGCAATACTGCTTAATTTTTCTTTCTTTAATGCAGATGATAAAGCGTCAATGGGTTTTGTATTCCCTGAGAGGAAGTGCGATCGATAAAATAGAATAGCAACATCTATTTTTTGTTCATTTTTGTTTTTAATTTTGTTATCTAAATTAGGTGATAAGTTCACTTTTATTACAATTATTCTATAATAGTTATTCCATCGACATCGAGCTAATAGGGGCTAGAAGCCCAAACTACCAAGAAAAAATCTTAATTTTGATCAGATGTCGAATAATACCTTAATGTCCCATTATATACGGTGGGAAAAGACGACGAAACCCGTGAGATAAAACAATGAGGAGAAAAATGATATTTCTAGGCAATACCCACCACCAATTATAGGAAACGGGTTGACTGGGTTGATAGTTATTTTCAATTGTCGTTGATAATCTTTGAGCGATTTTCTCCAAAAGTTGGATATTTCGGGGATAGTCTCGCAAATTCTTAATCCAATCTTGGGGAATGCCTTGTATTCCCACTGTTGCTCCCATTAAACCTTCCTTGATTTTGTTGACTAAAAGTATCCATTCTTGATCCTCACTGCCTATTTGTTTCAAAAAAGTTGACAATATATCTATCTCAGGAGGCTGAGTGAAGTTATCTCGAATTATCCATGCCGTCAAAGACGCGATCGCTCTTGCTCCAATGAAAGCACGGGGATCAATATGGGTTATTCTAGTGGATAAAGAGACATATTCTGCTAATTTATCGGGATAATGGGCAAAAAAAGCGCCAATAATTGCACTTTTCATGGCAGCACCATTTCCTGCCGAGTAAACTCCACTATGACGAGGATTGAATCCTAACCAAAGTTTGACAATGGATTTGAGGGTAGCTAATCCTACTCCTGCTGGTAAAGATAACAACCACCATCTCAAACACCATGCCAATCGCCGAATATATTTATGGGGGGAGTCAGGATAGGCAATTAAACATTGAGCGACAAAAATAGTATGCTCAGTATCGTCACTAATCATACCATAACGCCATAATAACCCTTGATGCCAATGACCCCGAAATATTTTTTGATTTCTTCTTCGGCAAATTCCCTCCGCAGGTAAACCCACTGAATCTCCCACCGCAGTACCAATTAAAATACCTAAGATGTATGATCTATTCATGATTGTTTAACTATTAACAATTTCTCCCTAAAACCTAAAAGCTAATAATTCTAGTTTTCTACCATACAAGGGGAGAAAAAGGATTTGAGAAAACATTTTTTGATTACTTTCTTCAAATCTATCACGGTATTTCTTAATTCATCTGCTAATTCTTCCGTAAAATCATCTAATTTGTTTCGCTCTTGAAAAGCTAATTTATTGAGATCTTTTTCCCATCTTTTTATAGTTTCAGGAGATGGATTTTCGATTATTTCTTCCTTTTCTTCTGCTATTTTTTCTATTTTACCATCCCGATCAATAATTAATTCTCCTTGCATCATTTTTGTGATTAATTCTCCCGATGACATTCCATTTTCTAAGGCTTTATTTTCTATTTCTTGAATTACTTTAACTGGTAATCTTAAAGTGCCTTTTTTTCTTTTATCGATGCCAAAAATAATAGCTTCAATACGATTAGCCGTAATTTTATAGGGGGGATAAATATCTAAAATTTCTTGCCATTTTTCGATTAATTCTTCTTCATTTAACCTAATTAATAAACGAGCTTGAGTTTCATTTTGAGGAATAATATTAAATCCTGCTTTGATTAGTTTAATGGCAACTCCCGCAGAGGCAATAACTTGATTTGCTCTCCACACAGGATAGTAAACTCCTTTCTCACAGTAGCTTTTAAAAGATGAGTATTTTTGTCTATATAAGCGATAATATTTAACTTGATATAGTTGCACTCCTAATTTTATATAGCTAATTCGATTATATTTAATACTATTAGTAATTTGTTCTAGTTGATTATATTTTCCTTCTTCATTAATGCAATAACATTCCTCTAAAATAGTTTTAAATGGTTCTTTTATTTGTTCCCAAAATAGTTCTCCTTTACTTTCTTCTCCTTCATGATAAAGAAGTGCGATCGCATCTTGATTTTTAAAATTATAATTCGTTAATTTGACACTATCATTCATTACATTATTGCCTCTCAATTTACTCATAGTTATCTCTACTTTGATCCATCTAAGTTTAGTACGGTTTTAGTACCATATTGCAGTTGGGGTTATCATTATACATCTTTTGCTCCCTAGGGAAAGAATAATTTTATATTTTTTTTGAGGAAAATAGTTATTAATAAATATCTTGATTTTTTTTGTTATTATTTATTAATAAAAAACTCGATAGTAATTGATTAAATTATTTATAAGTATATATGTGCATAGTTAGACTTAGTCTTAAAGACAAGAATTGATCATACTAGAACTAACAAGATTAAGACAAAGTTAACAAAATAATTCAAGGAATCAGGTTAAATCTTTGTTAAAGTTGAGGTTATAATTTTACACACAAATATTAGATGAAAAATCAGACACAATTATCAGAAATATTAAAAAGTTTAGACGGGAAAATTTATCCTACTTATAAAAGCATTAAGGGGGAGTATAAGTTTGATAAATTTAACTTAATAATAGATCATGTACAAGGAGATCCTTTTGCTTCTCCGAGTAAAATTAGAATAAAAATAGCTCAATCTATAGCTTGTTTCCCTGAAAATCTTTTTACTTACCCTATTCGCCAGATTGCTTTAACAGATTACATTCATCGTCAAATTAGCAAAAATCTTCAGCAAATTAGTCAAAGGCGAGGCAGTGGGAAAAGTGGTTTAATTGCCATGGCAAATATTGGGCAGGAAGTGTTGCAACGAAGCAGTGTTTTAATTAACAAAAAAGAATTAGAAGTACGCTTAGTGGTAGGTTTACCTGCTAATGGGAGAAGAATTTTAGGGTTTCAAGCAGTGGAGTTACTCTGTGAAAATATCTCCGAGATAGTCAATCAGTGTTTATTGTACGATGTCCTCGATCGCACCGAGATTAAATATCATGTAGAAACAGTGGAAGATGCGGACTATATTCGACAACAATTAGAGAGTAGAGATTTAGTGGCTTTTGTAGGCAATGATGCCATTTTACCCCGTGATAGTGGGGTTAGTGCTTTACCGTTGCAAGGGAAAGAGGTTGTCAAGTTTCAATCACCCCCTTCCCCAGAAGTAGAATTTACTTGTCCGAATCGAGGTAAAGTAAAGGGAATGGGGATAAAAAAAGGTATTACTCTCATTGTCGGCGGTGGTTATCACGGCAAATCAACCTTACTCCAAGCCATAGAATTGGGGGTATATAATCATCTTCCCGAAGATGGTAGGGAATTAGTGGTGACGAATGCAACAGGGGTGAAAATTCGTGCGGAGGATGGGCGTAGCATCACGGGAGTGGATATTTCCCCTTTTATTAATCATTTACCTCAAGGTAAATCAACGGTTAATTTTCATACTCCTAATGCCAGTGGTAGCACTTCTCAGAGTGCCAATATTATGGAAGCATTGGAAGTTGGGAGTCAATTGTTATTGATTGATGAAGATACTTCGGCGACTAATTTCATGATTCGAGACGGAAGAATGCAAAAGTTAATTGCGAAAGAAAAAGAACCGATTACCCCTTTAGTGGATAAAATTAAGGCATTGTATGAGGATTATGGTGTCTCGACTATTTTGGTAATGGGAGGAAGTGGAGATTATTTTGAGGTGGCGAATACTGTCATTGCCATGGATTGTTTCGCCCCTTTGGATGTGACGCAGAAGGCGAAACAAATTGCCTCTGACTTCCCTCAAGTAAGAGAGAGTGAAAATAGTATCAGTTTTGGCAAAATTACCCCTCGTTTGATTAATCCTGACAGTATTTCCGCAAAAAGGGGTAAACGGGATGTTAAAATTCAAGTCAGGGATTTGGATACAATCCTATTTGGCACAGAAAACATAGATTTAGCATCGGTATCCCAATTAGTCGATCATGGTCAATTAAGGGCGATCGCGCTTTCTCTATTATACGCACAGAAAAAGTATTTAGGACAGGAAAAATCTCTCTCGGAGGTATTAACATTATTAATGAAGGATTTAGACACAAAGGGATTAGACATATTAACGGATTTCCCTCAAGGGGATTTAACCATGTTTCGTAAATTTGAGTTAGCCAGTGCCATTAATCGTCTGCGAAGTTTGACAATTGTTGATGGAGATTAGCTCAATACTCACATAAGTTCCTAATAACTTATAAACTACATTTACAAAACTTTACCTAAATGAGCAAAATATTGTAAACTACCACAAGATAATCATTAATTTCAAGCAAGGAGCAAATTATTCCAATGCAGTCGGTTTCACCTGTATTGTCATCAGTGCCAAGAGAATATTTGAAAGCACCGGGGGGTTTCAACCCTAATGTGTTAATGTTTGTGATTGCCCTAACTTTAATCACTGTTTCCACCTGTGGTTATTTTCTCTGGGGTTTTCCTAGTTGGCTTTGTTTTTGTGCCAATGTTTTGGCCTTACATATTTCCGGTACTGTCATCCATGACGCCTCTCATAATAGCGCCCATAGCAATCGTATTATAAATTCTATTTTAGGTCATAGTAGTGCCTTAATGCTCGGTTTTGCTTTCCCTGTATTCACCCGGGTACATTTACAGCATCACGCCCATGTTAACGATCCTGATAATGATCCTGATCATTTTGTTTCTACGGGAGGCCCTTTATGGATGATTGCCGCTAGGTTTTTCTATCATGAGATCTTTTTCTTTAAGAGAAGATTATGGAAAAAATATGAGCTTTTAGAGTGGTTTTTAAGTCGTTTATTCCTTTTTACTGTGGTATTTTTAGCAATCCACTACGGTTTTATCGGTTATATTATGAATTTTTGGTTTGTACCTGCTTTAGTGGTAGGTATCGCTTTAGGTTTATTTTTTGATTATTTACCTCATCGTCCTTTTAAAGAGCGCGATCGTTGGAAAAATGCGAGAGTATATCCGGGTAGAGTTCTCAATTTTCTTATTTTCGGACAAAATTACCATTTAATTCACCATCTTTGGCCTTCTATTCCTTGGTATAAGTACGAATCTGCTTATTACGCCACTAAGCCTTTATTAGATGCTAAAGGTTGTGATCAATCTTTGGATTTATTAAGTGGTAAAAATTTTGGTAGTTTTCTCTATGACATTTTTCTTGGTATTCGTTTCCACGAAAAGCACTGATTTTATTTCATTTTAACCTCACACCCAACTCTGTTCACACTAACTTTATGACTATTGATTTAATCGCCACTCAAAATATTAGCTTTGAAGATGCGATCGCACTTACGGAAAAATTTATCGAACAAATTGCTAACTTATCAGAAGCAGAAAAAAACGCCATCATCTCCACTTTAGTCGCCACAGAAAATGGTGCAAGGGGATTATTTGTCACTTATTTAACCAGTGATAATGTCATGGTAGATAACCCCTCTGAAGGCATTATTAATGGTTTAAAAACATCTCCTGAAATTGTCAGTGAATTATTAGTCAAAAACGTTGCCATGTCAACGGCAATGAGAATAACCCACACTCGCAATAATAACCCTCAATTAGCAGATAGTTCTCTTAAAGTTACTCAAAGAAGTTTAAATTTGATCAATCAATTATCTTTACCAGAAATCAAGGAAAAAATAAACTTACTGGCAAAAACCATTCAAGAAGAAAAAGGAATTTATCAAGAATTTTTAAGTCGCTGGGGTTATGATCAACAACAGAAAGATAGAATTTTAGAAGTCATCATCAGTAGTAGTGTTTAAGATCAGGAGAGAGAGGAGAATTTTCCCAATTCCTGATTCCTGATTGACTAATAACTAATTGTAACCGCCTGATATTCTGGTGGTTCAATATGAATTAAAACTCTGACAGGGGCAAATTTGTCCTCTAATTTTCTTTCAATTTCCTCAGTTATATCGTGGGCAGTTTTTACATCTTCACTCTCAACAATTAAGTGCATTTCGATGAAAATTTGTCTGCCTAATAATCCTCTTGAGGCTATATCATGACAGTTAATTACCCCCGGCACTTCCATGACTATTTGATGGATTAATTCAGGGGCGATCGCAACTCGATCAACTAACCAAGGAAGATTGCTTGTTAATACCTCCCAACCACTTTTTAAGACTAAAAAAGCCACAGGAAAAGCTAAGAATATATCGAGGTATTGTAACTGAGGTAAATTTAATCGCTCACTCTGCCAAACCCCTATTAAACCAAATAAAACACTAATAGTAATCCATACATCACTCATGGTGTGGGTAGCGTCAGCAATGAGAATTTGACTACCAATTTTTAACCCTACTTTTCGCTCATAAAAAGCCACAAAAATATTAATACCTAAAACAATAATTAAAAACCATAATTCATTACCCCCAATCCTAACAGGTTCACCACCAAAAATAATTCTTTCCACCGCACTAGAAATAATTTCAAAACAGGCAATACCCAAAAAAGCAGCAATACCCAAAGCTCCGATCGCCTCAAATTTTTGATGTCCATAAGGATGATCTCGATCGGGTTTTGGGGAAGAAAGTTGATTAGTTACTAAACCTAAAATATTATTCGCACTATCAGTTACACTATGCAAAGCATCTGCTTGTAAACTTAGAGAACCAGTCATCACACCGACAACTGCTTTCAAGCATAGAACGACTATATTTAAGATTAAAGTAATAATGAGAACTTGACGAACTTTTTTGCGGTTATCTTGAGCCATTGTGCTTTAATATAGAGATTACAAATAATAACGAATTAATCATTATATTTTCCTTAATTATAATAATATAAATTATCAAAAAAGTTAAATTTTGTAAAAAAATGTTAGCTAAATATTCTTGAAAATATAAATCTTTTACAACTAAAATAATAAACTATTGATAATAATTATCATGATTAATCAAAATTATTCTAACCTAGATAAAATCACCGAACCTATCAGTAAAGTCGAACCAGAAATTAGGGCTATTGTTGAACAAGTTTTACAATTAGAAAAAGATAAACTTTCCCAGAAAAATACTCGTTATATTAATGAAGATATAGTCAATATTATTAAAGAACATATCCAATGAAATATTATGGCTCTTTTGTTTGTGAAGTAATTAGTAGTAAGTAATCACCTCATCACCTCATCACCCCTTCCCCTCATCACCCCTATCTCCCTAATTCATCAATGCCGTTTTTTGATAGTGCGATCGCATCTTTGGTTAAACAAGTATAGTTCAATTATTTCTGAGTGAGTTATGATAGAAAACGAATAAGGAGAAAAATGATTAAATTATGATTGCGACTCAAACTTTAACACCCGTCACAGAAATTAACACTGACACAGAAAATGAGATAATATTCCCTCAAGGAGAATTTTACAGTCATGAACCACCTTTGGAAACTTATCAACATCTACAACAAATCATTATCTTATTGAAATCTCTACAATGGTTGTGGCGAGATAGAGACAACTATTTTTGTGCAGGGAATTTAACTATTTATTATAGCCCTAATCAAAAGAAATCAGAGTATTTTCGAGGACCTGATTTTTTTGTGGTACTAGACACCATAAATAACGAAACTCGCAAAAGTTGGGTAGTATGGCAAGAAAACGGCAAGTATCCTAACGTAATAGTGGAAATTTTGTCAGATAGCACCGCAAAAATAGACAAAGAAGAGAAAAAACAAATTTATCAAGATATATTTAGAACACCAGATTATTTCTGGTTTGATCCTGTAACTTTAGAATGGGAAGGATTTACCTTAATTAGCGGCAAATATCAAGCAATTCAACCCAATGAGCAGGGATGGTTATATTCTGAACAATTAGGCTTATATTTGGGTGTATATGAGGGCAGACTACGTTATTTTACCCCTGATGGTGAATTAGTGGCAACTCCGGAAGAATCGGCATTGAAAGCCGAAAATCTTGCTATTCAAGAAAGACAAAAAGCAGGAAAATTTGCACAAAAATTAAGAGAATTAGGTGTTAACCCTGACGATATATAGATTTTATATAATAATTGCCATAGAACTGATTAGATGAATTGACTACTCTTTACTTATTAGCTATTCGCCGACTGGAAATAATAATTAACATTTGCCTGTTTTTGATGACTTTTTTCGCTCTTTTAATTTAGATGAAAGAAGATGCGATCGCACCTTCTCATTCTTAAAACCTTGATTAAATAAGTATTTAGGAGAATCTTAAAAAATCATTAACTCAAAAGTTTGCTATTTAATAAAATTACAATAACTTTATATGCAAATTTTAAAAATTAAGCAAATAATAACTTGAGAGATAATTAAAGACAATTAGAGAAGATTAAAGAACTTTTGAACAAAATTAAATAAGATAGCTATATCATCGAAAACCATAACCCCTGTTAAATTTCCGAAAATTAGTCAATAATGCAAAGAGAGTAAATCAATCACGGAATTATCAAAAATGACTTTAACCTTAGCAGTATATGGAAAAGGCGGTATCGGTAAATCCACCACCAGTTGCAACATCTCAACTGCGATCGCCAAAAGAGGTAAAAAAGTATTACAAATAGGCTGCGATCCAAAACACGATAGCACCTTCACCCTCACAGGCTTCTTAATTCCTACTATTATCGACACTCTACAGGAAAAAGATTTCCACTACGAAGATATTTGGGCAGAAGACGTTATTTATAAAGGTTACGCTGGTGTTGACTGTGTAGAGGCTGGAGGACCTCCTGCGGGGGCTGGTTGTGGTGGTTATGTGGTAGGTGAAACCGTCAAACTCTTAAAAGAATTAAACGCCTTCGACGAGTATGACGTAATTTTATTCGATGTCTTGGGGGATGTTGTCTGCGGAGGATTTGCCGCACCCCTCAACTATGCTGACTACTGTTTAATCGTCACTGATAACGGCTTTGATGCCTTATTTGCTGCCAATCGCATCGCCGCCTCTGTCAGAGAAAAAGCGCGCACCCATTCCCTACGCCTCGCAGGATTAATCGGTAATCGCACCTCAAAACGGGATTTAATCGATAAATATGTGTCTCATGTAGCCATGCCAGTATTAGAAGTTTTACCCCTGATAGAAGACATCCGAGTCTCCAGAGTCAAGGGAAAAACCTTGTTTGAAATGGCGCAAAAAGATCCAACCTTAGATTATGTGTGCGATTATTATTTGAATATCGCCGATCAGATTTTAGCATTACCAGAGGGAGTTGTTCCCAGTGAAGCCCACGACAGAGAATTATTCGGTTTACTTTCTGATTATTATTTGAATCCTCCCCAAGCCAAAGAGGATGAATTAGAGTTAATGATGGTTTAAATCAATGAATAATTAACAATGAATAATTAATAATGATTTTATCTTCATCCTATTTGATTTTCTTTCCCCCCCTAGTAAAATAGGCATCTTGTCTGTATCTATTGATAAATAAATTCTCTGGGGGTTTTGTTGGGTTACGCTGTCGCTAACCCAACCTACAATTCTTTAATCATATTTCTTAATATTTTGTTGGTATTAATTTATCTAAGATTAAAATTAGAGTTAATGATGTTACTTCTTTTAATTTAACAATATGGATCTGATTAATGATTTTGAAGAATTAAAACCAATGAGATTTTGGTAAGTTAAATGGTAAATTAGAACAAAGAGAAAAAGCAAAACAAGAACTTAAATCAATATCTCCTTCACCCTTAGATGATTTTCGTAAACCTGTTTAAATAAGTCATTTATTTACAAAAATATCAAAGAATATTAATAACAAATTATTGCTTTTAAATTATGAGTATTGTGGAAGAATTTCAAGAATTAAAGCCAATAATAAAAGAGAAATGGCTAAATTTTTATGAAGAAAATCTATCATTATTTAAAAATATTAATCTTCAAATTACTTATGGGAATCTTGGAAGACTTTACAAAATTTAAAGCTGATTTGAAAGAGAAATACTTAGACTATTGGGAAAAAAACTCAATCCTTTTGAATAAGCTAACAATAGCTGAACATTATAAAGGTAGAGATGAAAAAAATAGAGAAATAAAAGCCCCTTATAGTTCTACTATTTTAACCATTATCTTGTTTTTAGAACCCAAAGTTCAAGAATATCTTGAATTTACAGAAAAATCAAGAATTAAAGAATCAATCTTAACGATTTCTTCAGATTAGTACACTTTTAAGTAAGTTAAATTTTAAAAGGGTTGAATATAGCAATCCGTTATGAGTTGTGAGAATACTATCCCCCCTAACCCCCCTTAAATAAAGGGGGAATTTAGTTGAAATTTCTCATAAATGATTCCTGATTGCTATATTATTCAACCCCTATGAATAAAAACGATTAAAAAATTAGTTTAATATCATTAAAATAGGATTAAAAAATTATGACTTTCACACCCGAAAAAACGGCAACTCCTGAGTTAAATTTTGAATGCGAAACTGGTAATTATCACACCTTTTGCCCTATCAGTTGTGTGGCTTGGTTATATCAAAAAATTGAAGATAGTTTCTTCTTAGTTATTGGGACAAAAACCTGTGGTTATTTCCTCCAAAATGCAATGGGTGTTATGATTTTCGCTGAACCTCGTTACGCTAT
This sequence comes from uncultured Cyanobacterium sp., assembly GCA_964409355.1. Lineage (GTDB taxonomy): Bacteria > Cyanobacteriota > Cyanobacteriia > Cyanobacteriales > Cyanobacteriaceae > PCC-10605. Next base: position 3,375 of record CAYPDC010000031.1, on the reverse strand, counting down.
GGCAGAATTAGAAGAAGCGGATATTTCTGCTCAACTTAATGATTATAATGAGTTAAAACGTCTCTGTGAACAAATAAAGCGCGACCGCAACCCTAGTGTTATTGTATGGATTGGTACTTGTACCACAGAAATTATCAAGATGGATTTAGAAGGTATCGCCCCCCAATTAGAACAGGAAATCGGTATTCCCATTGTGGTTGCCCGTGCTAATGGCTTAGATTATGCCTTTACTCAGGGAGAAGATACAGTATTAGCCGCGATGGCAAATCGTTGCCCGAAGGAAGGGGAAGTTAAACAGAGTGAAGATAAGCAGGAAAAAAATGCGATTCAGAAATTGCTTAATTTTGGCAAAAAACAGGAAGAAATCGTTAATGATGAATATAAGTCACATCCGCCTTTAGTGTTATTTGGTTCATTACCTGATCCCGTTGTCACTAATTTAACCTTAGAATTGAAGAAACAGGGCATTAAAATCGATGGTTGGCTACCTGCGAAACGTTACACCGAGTTACCCGTCATTGACGAGGGTTATTATGTCGTTGGGGTAAATCCTTTTTTAAGTCGCACTGCCACTACTTTAATGCGTCGCCGTAAGTGCAAACTCATTGGCGCACCCTTCCCGATCGGTCCAGATGGTACACGCACATGGATTGAGAAAATTTGCTCTGTATTTGGTATTGAGCCTCAAGGGTTAGAGGAAAGAGAGGCGAAAATCTGGGAAAATCTGCAAGATTATGTCGATTTGATTAAGAGTAAGTCGGTTTTCTTTATGGGCGACAATTTACTCGAAATTTCTCTTGCTCGTTTCTTGATTCGTTGCGGTATGACTGTACCTGAAATCGGTATTCCTTACATGGATAAACGGTATCAAAAAGCAGAATTAGATTTTCTTGCTCAAACTTGTCAGGAAATGGGTGTGCCTTTACCGACTATTGTGGAGAAGCCTGATAACTATAACCAGTTGCAAAGAATTAAAGAGATTCAGCCCGATTTAGTGATAACGGGCATGGCACACGCTAATCCACTAGAAGCAAGGGGAATTAGCACAAAATGGTCTGTTGAGTTCACTTTTGCCCAAATTCATGGTTTTACTAATGCCCGTGATATTCTTGAGTTGGTAACTCGTCCTTTAAGACGCAATAATAGTTTGAAGGATTTAGGTTGGAGTAAGTTAGTCAAGGAGTATTAAGCAACGAAACAGTAGGTTGGGTTGAGGTAACGAAACCCAACATTTAGATTAAAGAGCGATCGCACCTCCCTCGCAAAAAAAGCTCGATCGTCGTTAATCGGATCATATTAAGGAAAATAACTTATAATCAAAATGATAAAGATAATTACTTCTAAAAATTCAATTTAATTTAATCGATTATTGATCAAAAATGAAAACTAAAGAATTGAAATTATTGATTAAAGAAAGTTTACGAGAAGTTTTAAGGGAGGAAAAATTGCTGTTATGCAATAATCTCATTCCTTATGTTAGCCAAGAGGAACAGAATGAAATAGAAGCAGAATTAGGAAATCCTACAGATTATGAACAAGATGAATTAATAGATATGACAGACTGGGTAAGAAATGGTGGTAAAGTTTCGTAAACAAGCACTAAAATTTCTGCAAAAAACTACTGCTGATGATGTTGATCAAATACAAAGTCAGCTTAGACAATTAATAATTTCTATTGAAGAAAAAAGTATTATCCCCTTTACGGAATTAGATATTAAAAAACTAAAAGGAGAATGGCTTGGGTTTCATAGATTAAGAATAGGAAAAATTAGGGTTATTTTTTCTGTAGATTTCGATACTTTAGACATTGAAATTTATAACATTGGTTCCAGAGGAAATATTTATAAGTAAAATAACGACTGCACCTCCCCTCACAAAAACCCGATCGCACCTCCTCCCATCAAAAGCTTGATCGTCTCTCTGTGATAAACATTTAAAGAGTTATAGTCGTAATTTAAACATTCAATTTTAACACTTTTTTAAAGTAAATTTCGTAGGATAAATAATTTCAAAATTACTATATATTGAAATGCTTACTTAATTAATTGGTAAATTTCTCGGCGAGATAAATGGCAATATTTCGCTAATTCTTGACTGGCTTCGCTTTTTGTCATACCTTTGCCTATCATTCTCTCAATTTCTTCCTTTATCTCCATTTCTGATAACTCTGCCATTTCTTGCTGTGGATTTCCCTCCACAATAATGGTAAATTCCCCTTTTGGATTATGATCTTGATAAGATGCGATCGCACCTTTTATTGTACCACGCCAAAAATCTTCATGGAGTTTAGTTAATTCTCTAGCGAGGGAAATACGGCGATTCTCACCGAAATATTGAGCAAAATCGGCTAAAGTTTTTAAGAGACGATGGGGCGCTTCATAGAAAATCATCGTCCTTTTTTCTGTTTGTAAATCCGTTAATAATATCTCCTTTTCCTTCTTTTTCTGAGGCAAAAACCCTTCAAAACAAAACCTCTCACTACTGAAGCCAGAAGCAATTAAACCATTGATAGCTGCGATCGCACCCGGTATGGGTATAATGTTGATCTGATGTTCAACACAAGCCGATACTAAATGATAACCCGGATCAGAAATAGCGGGAGTACCAGCATCTGTAACCAAAGCAATATTTAACCCATCCTCTAATTTAGTCAATAACTCCTTAACACGACTTTGATGGTTATGCTGATGATAACTGAGGGTAGGGGTATTAATTTGATAATACTTTAACAACTTCCCTGTATGACGAGTATCTTCGGCGGCGATAATATCCACCGATTGTAAAACTTTAATTGCCCGAAAGGTAATATCTTCCAAATTACCGATAGGGGTTGCCACTAAATAAAGAAATCCACTCATAAATCAGGCTATCTTGCTTCTCTTCTTGATTAATCGTTGGTTTAAAAAGGTTTCAGGTTAAATAAATCTGGCTCTCTTACTTTTAATCTGTAAATTGTTGGTTAGGAAAAGGTGTCAGGTTTCGGGTGAAATAAAACTGTTAATTTATAAAAATTATATTTTTGTTAAATTCCTTCCTTATTTTATAAGGTTTATAGCAATTATTTTCTAATAATTTGTCATAACTACTGTAGAAGAGCCATAAATCTTAAATTATTGTAGGTTGGGTTGAAGAATGAAACCCAACATAATCAAATAGCCGACGTTTCAAAAGCAATAGGCAAAGACTGACTTTGTGCGGAAAAATTTAACTTTTCAAAACCAATCACGATACCATCTTTATTTTTCATCCCACATTCCGCATATTTCAACAGATTACTGAAGTTAACACGAGATAGGTATTGTTTAATTATGTAACCTTACAAAGCTCATTAAGTAGCTTTAAAGTAAATATAAGTAAGCTAGAAAATCTAAGCTA
>CAYPDC010000030.1:0-34485 GCA_964409355.1 uncultured Cyanobacterium sp. | reverse complement strand
TCACCTCATCACCCCTTCCCCTCATCACCTCATCACCCCTTCCCCTCATCACCCCAAAACCCTAACACCCTACCTGCTCATTACTTAATAATAATAGTCCTGAGATTGTACCACCCTTTCAGGGGCAAAGGCTAACCAAAGGGGGAATTTTAACAGTGACAAGCTGACTTTATCATTATTTAAGTCCATAATTACAAATGGTAAATCATCTTCATTGACGATGCGATCGCCCTTCTGAATTAAGGCTTCTGGAGTCTCAAACAATACTACGCCTCGATTCGGCCCAAAATCACTGCGAGAAATCCCTAAACAGTCTTGTAAACCCCTCCGCCATTCTCCTAGTTTTTCAGGGGTATCCGCCAATATTAACACCCGGGTGCGATCACTGTATAACTGATATAAAATCGAAATAATCGCCGAAGCAATGAGGATATTTTGTAATCGAGAACCCATACTAGATAATGCACCTCTCCCTCCTTGAGTGAAAAACCAATCTGCGACTCTTTCAGCGTGGATAGGTTCAAATGTACGGCGTAATTGCCACGGTGGACCATAATAGTCGGGTTTTGTGCGATACTGATCTAATAAACGGCGAATAATCCTTGTTTCTTCTTTAAAACTCTTTTCCACAAACTGAGGATTCTGATTTTTATTACTTTCTTGATTACTAACGACGGGGGGAGATTGATTTTCCCATGTTTGTATCTGGGGGGGAGATAACTCCAATTGTTCAGCAGCTACCGCTAAATCCTGTAAACTACCTACTAGATAATCTTTAAATCCTTGTACTCGAATGGCTAAATCTTGGGAAATACCTGCAAAAGAGGTTTTCATTTCCTGATTTATTCTTTCTTTTCTCTTTTCTAATTTCTCAATAGTTACCTCTAAATTTTGTTTTTTTTCTTCCAATTCCTGCAATCTTTCTTTAACTAATAAACCAATATTATTACTGATTTCTTCCTGTTGTTGTAAAAGTTGATTTTTGAGCTTTGTTAACCTATTAATTTCACTAATTAAATTATCTAAATTACCATCAATTTGCACCTTATTTTTTTCTTCCTTTTTCTCTACTTGATCATGTTTAGAAACTTCTTGATTATTTTCTATATTGATTACATTTGATTTTAATGTATCTGATATATCTTCTTTTTCTGCTTCTTTTTCCTCACCGACAACTTTTAATTCATCATTATTTTCTTTAATTTCTTCTGAGTCAACTGTTAACTTAATATCATCTTCTTGAATATTAGAGATATTTTCTAATTCTAAAGTATCATCTGATAAAGGTGATTCTAATTTAGGTAAATTTTTTTCATAATCTTCTGCTTGAGTATTCCATAAATCATCCTCATGATCAAAATCATCGAGGTTAATATTTGGGTTTTGATTCTCTTGATTAATTCCTGACATAATAACTTATTTATCGAATATTTAATATTGACTAATTTTAATAAATCACAAAGCTGATGCAATCATTAACTATAAATTGGAAATTAGTAATTAAAACTTCTACTTTTTTCCGTTTCCCCTCCCTAACCACAAGATTTTTTCAGCACCGCTTATTTGTTAAGATAAAGGATAATTTTTTTCTAAACACTGTTTAAGGGTGACAGGATCAAAAATAATCGGTAAAAAATGGATACTTTTTACTTCTCTAAAATAGAATAAAATGGGAACAGGTTGCCAAAAAATAGCCCAATTTTGCCAATCAGTATAAGGAAATTCCCTGATTTTATTTTGCTGACGATACACTTCTAAGGCTTTTGATGTAAATTTTAACTTAATTATATTTGCTTGAATCAGTAAAAAAAAGCCAAATAAAACGATAATTATACCGACAATTGTTTGTACAAGACTCAAAGCAACCCCCAGAATAATAATAAAAATAGGTAGATTATAACGGGGTGTTAATTCAATGGTTTCTGATGTTAAAGTCTTATTATCCACGGTAATAGTTAATACTTAGATGGTTTTGGTTAATGTTGATTGTACCAAAAAATCATTTTTCAAGTTGATGATATTAATAACTGACGTTACGCACTCATTCATCTGTTAAGTTTTATTAGGTATCAGGTATCAGGTTTTAGGTTTGCTCCGTGTCATATAAGAATAAAGCCCAAGATTAAGGAAAAAGAATTAATTTAAAGCCATTGTGCAAAAAATACGATTATTGTGGTCCTTAAGCCACGAAAATAGTTATGGATGCTTTTAACCTGCTATCTGCTACCTGCTACATTTCGACTACGCTCAATGCACCGTCTGCTACCCCCCATCGACAATTAATTATCTTTTTGCGTAACATCAGTTAATAATAGACTTCCCCAAAATCAGGCTAGAAGCCCGAAATACGCTGAAAAATCATTGTTTTTCCCAGATGTCTATTGTACATCTTTAATTATTCATTGCTCATTGTACGGAAATCCACACAATTAATTGTAAAGTTTTGTTGTTGCTTTTGAAAATTTATGTTAAATTAGAACTAAATCAATTGACACAACCGCATTTTTACTATAAGGAGATCAATCATGGAAAACAAAGAAGGTAAATTAGGTTTCACTACATTTGCTGAAAACTGGAATGGCCGTTTAGCAATGTTAGGTTTCTTAATCGGTATTGCTACTGAGTTAATGACTGGTAAAGGTATTTTAGCTCAATTAGGCTTAATGTAATTTATTACAACATATTTAATTGAAATTGAACTGAATTAATCTCAAAAGGGGGCAAATGTCCTCTTTTTTTTTGTCTTTCATGTGGTTAAACCTACCTGAGTTCGGTATAAAATTTTAGGTGATGTAAAGGTATCGGGTGTCAGGCGATGCACTGAGCAATTCGACTTCGCTCACTGACCACCTGTCGAAGTGTTTGGAGTTAAAATTGATAGGTATTGAGAAAAAAACTAGATAAATTGATTTTTAATCCTAATTTATTAATTTTAATTAATATGTAGAGGACATAATCGACAATTTGGGAGCATTCTCCTTCCCCTCTCTCTCCTCACCCTTATCTTGACGTTGGGTTTTGTTTCCTCAACCCAACCTAACAATAAAATTATGTTTTTTCTATCGTAATACAGGTATCTTGCCTGTATTTCTATTTTACTGCAACCCAATATTTACTAAAACCATGAACTTCTTCCCTAATATCCTTAAATCCTGCCGAGTGTAAACGGGATTTTAGATCATCCTGAATATAGTCATTATAAAAAGGTTCATGGAAAGCAATGGGAAAATTAGTCATCATGGTTTCTAATTCAGGAGAATCAGATAATTGCATGGAATCAGCTAAAATACATATTCCTCCCGATTGTAAAACCCGATAACATTCATTAATTACCCTTTGTCTAAAGGGATTAGGTAACTCATGAAAAAGAAAAACACTGGTGAGTGCTTGAAAATAATTATCCTGATACGGTAAATTTTCGGCGTTACCTTCCACTAATTGGGGTAACTCTTGGGGAAGTTGGGATAACAACTCCGCCGTTTTGCGTAAATAAGGCACGGATAAATCAATACCGTATAAACTAGCATCAGGAAAAGTAGCCCGAATAAATTTTAAAGTTTTCCCCGTACCACAGGCAACATCTAAAATGCGAGGATTATTATTGAGGCTAAGATTATTTAAGCCTTGTTGGAGGGGTTTAAGAATACGGCGACGCATGGCATCGGTGATACCATTAAAAAGAATATCGACTTGTAAGTCATAAATGTTAGCAGAATGCTCACTCAAATAGCCATCAGTTTGATAATGAAAGTTGCGACGATAGTATTGAGGATATTTCTGAGAGTCAAGATTAGAGGGTAAATCTTGAAAGTTTTTGTTTTTGATTCGTTGCCATGTTTGAGGATAATCAAGCCAAATAGCGACATAAGCCTGTAAAAACTGTCCCCAATCAGCATCAAATAAAAGACTAATGGGATAAATTCCCTCTCTTGCATCTTGCCAGTCTTCCTCAATAATTTGATCTAATCTGGCTTGTAAAACTGTCCATGTTTCCTTAGAAATCTTTTGTAAAGGAAGTTGGTAGGGGAATAGTCTTTGACGAATTTCGGTGCTAAGATTCTTGTGGGCTAAACTTAATCCCGCTTTTATTTTTTGCCAACCTTCGTAAATATTTTTGAGTAATTCGTAATTGATAAATTGTTCCAGATTAAATGTTGATTGCATAATTACGGTTTATGATTTATTGATTCAAATGTGTATGTTAACTATTGTAAATTTATCTGATTAGAAAAGGAAAGAGGAAATTTGAAGTTAGTCAGTAACATTGATGGTATGTTTACTTTCAGAAAACTGATTCAGGTGTAGTTTGGCAAAAAATTGACTAGGGAGGGGAAAATAATAATTAAAATCAAAACAAATAACTGTAATAAAATGAATGGTATAGCACCCTTATATATATCTTCGGTGGTTACTTCTGGGGGTGCAACACCTCTCAAATAAAAAAGGGCAAAACCAAAGGGGGGAGTAAGAAAAGATGTTTGTAAATTAGCCCCTAAAATCACCCCATACCACAGTAAATCAATGCCTAAAGTCTGGGCGGCAGGAGCGAATAAAGGGATGACAATAAAAGCAATTTCAAAAAAGTCAATAAAAAAGCCCAAAATAAAGATTAAGATCATATTAACGCTTAAAAAACCCCAAATTCCCCCCGGTAAGTTTACTAATAACTCCTCAATGAAGCGATCGCCCCCTATGCCTCTAAAGACGAGACTAAAGGCAGTAGAACCGAGTAGAATAAACATAACCATCGTTGTAATAACCATCGTTGATTCACAAGCCTTGCGCACCATCTGCCAAGTTAAACGCCCATTCAACATCGCTAAAATCATCGCTCCCAAAGAGCCGATCGCACCTGCTTCAGTAGGAGTTGCAATGCCAACAAAAATACTGCCCAAAACCAAACAAATCAAAATTAAAGGAGGAAACATGGCTTGAGAAACCCGAAGCCATAACTCCTTGCCCGTGATTTTCCGCACCTCTAAAGGTAACGCCGGGGCGCAATCAGGTCTTAACCAAGCTACAATAATGACATGAAGGGCAAAAACTCCAGCCATCAACAAACCGGGTATTAACGAACCAATAAACAAATCACCCACAGGTAAACCCAACTGATCTGCCAACACCACTAAAACCACACTAGGGGGTATAATTTGCCCCAAAGTACCACTAGCGGCAATAACTCCCGTCGCTAACTGTTTATTGTAGCCATAACGTAACATAATAGGTAAAGAAATTAAACCCATAGTCACCACCGTAGCCGCTACCACTCCTGTAGTTGCCGCCAATAAAGCCCCTACTACTACCACTGCTAAAGCCAATCCCCCTCTCATTCTTCCAAACAAAATCCCCATGGTTTCCAAGAGTTTTTCAGCAATTCCCGTTGTTTCTAACATCGAACCAAGAAAAATAAAATAGGGAATCGCAAGGAGAGTATAATTGGACATGATGCCGAAAATGCGAGAAGGCAAGGCAGTCAAAAAAATGGGGTCAAAAACCCCCACTAAAGAGCCGATAAGGACAAAAACAAGGGCGACTCCCCCCAAAGAAAAGGCGACAGGATAACCCAGAGAAAGGAATACTAACGCCCCCACAAACATTAATAAACCCAACCAATCGTAAGACATAATAATCAATGATGATAGAATCCTGAGTTCGGAGTTACAATTTAGAGATATAACCAGAAAAATCGAGCCGAGTTATAGAATAGGTATTCTACCGACATCAAGATAGAATTAAGTTAAAGTTTTGTTAATTAATGTTGAAAATTGTCAATGATTGAAGATAAATTAAAGGCTTTAAAAGATATTTTTCAAGAAATGGGACAGGCTTTAGTTGCCTATTCTGGGGGGATTGACAGCACTTTGGTGGCGAAAATTGCTCATGATTGTTTGGGCGATCGCACCCTAGCTATTACGGCGGTATCTCCTTCTTTGTTACCCGAAGAATTAGACGAGGCGCAACAACAGGCAAAATTAATGGGGATAAATCATGAGTTAATCGAAACAGAGGAGATGAATAACCCTAATTATACTTCTAACCCTGTCAATCGTTGTTATTTTTGTAAAAGTGAACTGCACGACAAACTTAAATTAGTTGCCCATGAAAGAGGTTATCCTTATATCATCGATGGGGTAAATGCTGATGATTTACAAGATTATCGCCCCGGTATTGCGGCGGCAAAAGAAAGAGGGGTGCGATCGCCTCTTGCGGAAGTAGGAATTACGAAAATGGAGGTAAGGGAATTAACCAAACTTTTCGGCTTACCTTGGTGGGATAAACCCTCTCAACCCTGCTTATCGTCTCGTTTTCCCTACGGCGAAGAAATTACATACCAGAAATTATATCGAGTGGGCAGAGCCGAAATTTATCTGCGAAAATTAGGTTATAGTAACCTGAGAGTTAGATCAGACGGAGACACCGCTAGAATTGAGTTATTACCCGAACAAATTACAGATTTTGTCGTCAATACCAACATCTCAGAAATCGTTAAACATTTTCAAACTCTTGGTTTTACCTACGTCACCCTCGATTTAGAAGGTTATCGCAGTGGTAAGTTAAATCAAGTATTAGGAGTTCGGAGTTAGAGAATTTTACTTAAAATCTACTCATCACATTATATATATTTTTATGTTTAAAAAATTTTATCCTTTATTTTTACTGTCAATTTCATTGACAATGCCTTTGCTATTTAATACCGTCACAGGGGCATATTTTAACCAAGTAAAAGCGGAAGAAGTCCTACCCAGACAACCTTTAACGGTGCGATCGGACATTCAAGAAGCCAATTCAGAAACGGGAGTAATTACCGCCAGAGGCAATGTTTATATTAACTATCCTGCAAGAAATCTTCAGGCAACTTCTGCCCAAGCTCAATATTTCAGTAGAGAAAGACGGTTAGTCTTAACGGGGAATGTCTATGTTTTGCAAGATGGTAACACCATGAGGGCAGAAACCATGACTTATTTAATTGATGAAGGGCGTTTTATTGCCACTCCTGAAACTCAACAACAGGTAGAATCGATTTATCTGGTTGATGAAGAAGAAAACCAGAACAATTAATAATTAATAATTGAAAAACTCATTACTCAGAACCTGTTTGAAAAGCACTATTTCTGATGATTGATCCCCCCTAGCCCCCCTTCAAAAGGGGGGACCAAGTGCAAAAATATGTTGAAAAGTCCCCCTTATTAACGGGGATTTAGGGGGATCTAAAACTTTTTAAACAACTTCTCATTACCCCTTACTCCTTATTCATTACTTAATCAAACATGGAGCTATTTTTGCAAAATATTCATAAATATTACAACAAAAGATGTATCGTTAATCGAGTCAATCTCAAGGTTTCTCAAGGGGAAATCGTGGGTTTACTAGGTCCTAATGGTGCAGGAAAAACTACTACTTTTTATATTGCTACAGGTTTGATCAAACCGAATGAGGGAAATGTTTATCTTGACCAAGACGATATTACTAAATTACAATTAAACCAACGGGCAAAATTAGGCATTGGTTATTTAACCCAACAAGCGAGTATTTTTCGTAATCTGACAGTCAAAGAGAATATTCAATTAGTTTTAGAACAAACGAACCAATCCCTCCTTTTTCAAAAAATGCGTTTAGAGCAGTTAATTAGAGAGTTTCGCTTGGAAAAGGTTGTTAATACTAAAGGGGGGCAAGTGTCGGGGGGAGAACGCCGTAGAACCGAGTTAGCAAGGGCTTTGGCGGTGGGGAAGGAAGGACCGAAATTCTTACTTTTAGATGAACCTTTTGCTGGGGTAGATCCGATCGCAGTTTCTGAAATTCAGGAAATGATTGCTAAACTAAAGGATAATGGTATGGGGATTTTAATTACCGATCACAATGTGCGAGAAACTTTGGCAATTACGGGGCGATCGTATATCATGAGAGAAGGTCAAATTCTTGCCTCTGGTACGGGGGAAGAACTTTACAATAACCCCCTCGTCAGACAATACTATTTAGGAGATAATTTTCAAGCGTAAATCTAATGGACAAAGAACCCAAATTTTCCTTACCCTTACCAAAAATATCGGTGATGGATCGATATATCACCGTTGAATTATTGCTACCTTTTATCTTCGGTATCGGTTTATTTACCTCTTTGGGTTTATCCATTGGCACACTATTCGAGTTAATTCGTAAAGTAACCGAATCAGGATTATTGTTTACCGTTGCCCTAAAAATCCTCTTTCTGAGAATGCCGGGGTTTATCGCCCTTGCTTTTCCCATGTCTTTGTTACTAGCCACTCTAATGGCTTATAGTCGTCTTTCTAGTGACAGTGAAATTATCGCTTTACGCAGTGCAGGAATTAATATTTATCGTTTGGTTATACCTGCTTTGATTCTCAGTTTATTAGTCACGGGGATGACATTTTTTATCAATGACGTGGTGACACCTTCGGCAAATCGAGAGGCGACTTTAACCATGCAAAAAGCTCTCAATCGTGTTCGACCAACTTTCCGCGATCGCAACATCCTTTATCCCGAATATAAAACCGTAGAATATGAAGACGGTAGCCGACATTCAGTTTTAGAAAGACTATTTTATGCCCAAGAATTTAATGGAGAGGAAATGAAAGACTTAACCATTTTAGATCTTTCCCGAGAAGGCTTAAATCAAATTTTAACGGCTAAAACCGCTACTTGGAATATTGGTGATAATGTTTGGGATTTTTTTGATGGTACAATTTATCTTATTTCTCCTGATGGTGCTTATCGTAACATAGTTCGCTTTGAACATCAACAGTTGGCTTTATCCCGTGCGCCATTGGATTTGGCACAACGCCCTCCTAGCACCGAGGAAATGAGTATTAGTCAAGCTAGAGAGTATTTAAGAATCGTCAAATTACAGGCAAATGAGAAGGAAATTCGAAAAATTCTGGTGCGGATTCAAGGTAAAATCGCCTTACCCTTTGTTTGTGTCGTATTTGGCTTGATTGGTTCGGCTTTGGGATTACGCCCCCAAAATACGAATAAAGCTACAAGTTTTGGTATCTGTGTCGGCTTAATTTTTTCTTACTATTTATTTTCTTTTGTTACTGAATCTATGGGGGTTTGGGGGATTCTTACCCCTTTTATGGCGGCATGGTTGCCCAATATTCTTGGCTTAGGGATTGGTACATGGTTATTAACTCAATCCGCTAAATAGACATCTCCATAAATTATTTTTCCGAAGGCTCGTAGTAAGGGCTTTAGCCTTTAAAATGCCTGTTGTTGGAGAAGTCTATTTAACTCCTCACTCCGAACTCAGTTGAATTAAAACTTGACGCACCACTTCTGAACTCACTTCGCTAGTATTACCCTTTTCCGATAAGAGTCGTTTCCACATTCTACTACCCGGTTGCCCAAAGAAAATTTGCAAGAAATGACGCATGATAGTATTTAATTTTACGTTCCTTGCTGTCCAAAAGTCAATATAGGGATAAAGAGAGGCGATCGCATCTTCTCTGGAGATAATAGGCTGTTGACTACCATAAATTTCTTGATCAACGGAAGCGAAAAGATAGGGATTATCATAGGCTGCCCTACCAATCATCACTCCATCGACATAGTGTAAATGGGTTTTAATTGCCTCTAATGTCTTAATTCCGCCGTTAATTTCCATGGTGAGGTGCGGAAAATCCCGTTTGAGTCGATATACGTCTTCGTAACGCAAAGGGGGAATTTCCCTGTTTTCTTTTGGACTTAAACCCTGTAACCAAGCCTTACGAGCATGAACAATAAAACGCTTACAGCCAACACTACTAACAGTTTTAACAAAGTTAGATAAATCCTCATAAGAATCTTGATTATCAATCCCAATGCGATGCTTTACCGTCACGGGAATATTAACCACTTTTGTCATAGCTTCCACACATTTTGCCACTGTCTCAGGTTGTGCCATTAAACAAGCCCCAAAATTGCCGTTTTGTACCCTCGAACTCGGACAACCTACATTGAGATTAATTTCATCATAACCCCAATCTTGTCCAATTTTCGCACATTCTGCCAATTGTTGAGGATTATCTCCCCCTAACTGTAAGGCAACGGGTTTTTCTTCCACTGAGAAATCTAATAACTTGGTGCGATCGCCGTGTATAATGGCTTGAGTGGTGATCATTTCCGTATAAAACAAAATGCGTTTAGTTAAACTACGCATCACATAACGAAAATGGCGATCGGTATAGTCCATCATGGGTGCTATACTGACTAAATAATGAGGTAATGTCATAAGGAATTTAGAATGAAGAATAAAGAGGTGTCAGGTGTCAGGTTTCAGCTTATCCCCCCTATCTTCTCATGCTTCCCCCTCTCCCCAATCTCTACTCATGACTCAAATTCTGTAATAACCTAATAATTTCCCCATTAGCGGGGGGAAACTCAAAGTTATCTAATTCTTGTGCCTTAACCCAACGCACCTGTTGACATTCGATCGCTTGGGGAATACCCTCAATCATAACGCATAAGTAAACAAATAATGTCACCGTAAATTTTTCATAATCATGGGTAATTTGAGTTAGGGGGCGATCGCACCTGATAATAATACCTAATTCTTCTTTTATTTCTCGAATAATGCAATCTTCGACAGTTTCCCCATCCTCTATCTTACCCCCCGGAAATTCCCATAAATTAGCCATTACCCCAGTGGATAGACGCCGATCAATCAAAATTTCTTGTCTATTATTAACAATGATAGCAACACCGATATGTTTGTGAGGTTTATTCATATAACTAACAATAAATTTATCCCATAGTAGGTTGGGTTAGCGGAAGCGTAACCCAACAAAACTCAAGTAATCTAACCCAACAAAACTTAAGTAGTCTAACCCAACAAAACTCAAGTGCCTAAATCCTAATTTAATCGCCTTACAAATCAGCAAAACCTCTTTTCTTCTTCGCTTTTTTCGCCTTTTTCTTCGGTTGATTACGATAACCCGGCTGAGGCATTCCCCCACCAAATAAACCGCCTAAGCCGCCCATCCCCGGCATCCCCCCCATCCCGGGTAAACCACCTCCCATACTCATTTGTTGCATCATCGATCGCATCTTCGTAAAATCACTAACAAGACGAGAAACATCCTTTTCTTGATGCCCAGATCCTTTTGCAATACGACGACGACGACTAGGTGACTGAGCCAATAATTGAGGATTAGCCCTTTCTTCCTTCGTCATAGAATTAATCATTGACTCCGTGCGTTTTAATTGTACTTCTCCTTGTTCCAAAGCACCTGCACCCAATTTATTCATCCCCGGAATCAGCTTCATCACCTCCGCAAAAGCTCCCATATTCTTCAAAAGACGCATCTGTTTGAGGAAGTCATTAAAATCAAACTTTGCCTCCATCATCTTCTTCTGCATCTTCTCCACATCGGCAATATCCAACTCCTCTTGAGCTTTTTCCACCAATGTGACAATATCCCCCATATTCAGGATACGAGAAGCCATGCGATCGGGATAAAAAGCCTCTAAAGCCTCTACCTTCTCCCCCACCCCAATAAACTTAATTGGTTGCCCCGAAATCGTGCGAATAGACAACGCCGCACCACCACGACTATCCCCATCCATTTTAGTTAGAATCGCCCCAGTAATCCCTATTTCTTCATGGAAAGAGCGAGTCACATTCGCCGCTTCCTGCCCTGTCATGGAGTCAACCACTAATAACACTTCATCAGGATTAACCGCTTTTTTCACCTGTGCTAATTCTGCCATCATCTCCTGATCAATTTGTAATCGACCAGCAGTATCAATAATAACAGTATCAATGCCTTTATTTTCCGCTTCTTGCAAACCTTGACGGGCAATATCCACAGGATTAGCTTCAGTGCCTAATTCAAACACAGGGATAGAAATTTGTTGCCCTAAAGTGATTAACTGCTGAATAGCCGCCGGGCGATAAACATCTGTTGCTACCATCAAACAACTGCGCTTTTGTTTTTGTAGATATAAAGCTAATTTTGCTGTTGCGGTAGTTTTACCAGCACCCTGTAAACCAGCCATTAAAATCACTGTGGGAGGTTTATCAGAAGAAGCAAGAGGTGCATTGCTTTCCCCCATCACCTTCACCAATTCATCATAGACAATTTTGATAAATTGTTGTTGAGGATTAACCCCAGAAATCACCTCTGCACCAAGGGCATTTTTTTCTACTTCAGCAACAAAACTCTTAACCACCTGAAAATTAACATCCGCATCCAATAAGGCTTTTCTAACTTCCTGTAAGGCTTCTTGTATGTTAGACTGACTAATCTTGCCTTGCCCTCTCAGTTTTTTCCATGTATCTTCTAAACGTTCTGCTAAAGCGTCAAACATAGTAATCTTAATTTAATTTAAACAGTAACTTTTATTGCACTAAACCTTATATTTTACCTGAGTTCACCTCCGTTAGAGACAAATTTATCGATTAAGACTTATTTTAAGGCACAAATACTTTTAAAGCATGGGGAATTACTCTAAATTTAGCCGGGGTGATAGTGGTAATTTCTCCATCTGTGTTGACACTGTAAGATTTATAGGTGTGAATTTCTATTTCTCTGCCTTCAATGGTTCTCACCCATTGTAATTGATGGTGTTCTCCTTTCGGTAAATGCCAAATTAAAGGGAATATTTGCCACCAGTGTTGCAACTCAAGACTATATAAATCCAGTCTTTGATCATCGATCGCCGCATCGTTGGTGATCGCCATTCCCCCACCATAATATCTACCATTGCCAATGGCTATTTGTACAGTTTTCACGGGTAAAGTCTCATTATCGACTTTGATGGTAGCAGAAAAACGTCTTGCCGTACTCACAACCTGTACAGCAGTGATAGCATAGGCAAAAACTCCCCAACGACGCTTCACACCACGGGATAACTTTTTGGTAATATCCACACTCAACCCCATACTCGCCACATTAAAAAAATATTTTCCATTCACCCACCCCAAATCGATCGACTTTAATTTACCATTACCAATCACATTACACGCCTCTCTGATGGCTAAAGGAATATTTAAAGTACGCACTAAATCATTGGCTGTTCCCAATGGTAAAATACCCAAAGGTAAATTAGTTTCCACTAAGCTATCTACCACCGCATTTAAAGTACCATCTCCCCCCCCCACGATGACAAAATCGATTTGATGATGATATTCTCTGACGACAATCCCCAATTCTTGGGCATTTTTGACGGGTTTAATGATTAGTTCGAGATCGTGGTCATAAAAATATTCTACAGCTAAGGGTAAAGATTTTTCACCTTTACGGGAGTTACGGTTAATTAATAATAGTGCTTTACGACCCATTTTTATTAAAATTGTTTATCATTTAGCTTAGTGTTTGAAACTGATTTTAGCCTATTAATCTTCATAAATTATTATTTACATGAATTTGTAGATAATTATGAGTTAAAATTTGCTGAAATTGATGGAAAAACTGGAAAAATTGATTTTATCTTCTCAAGAGTGAATCCCAAGAAACTTTTGACTTCTTGTGCAAGTTAAAGAAAAGATTAAGATTACCTTTTTGAAAACGAAAATTCCTTTGAACTGAGATAATAACAATTAATGATTCTCAAATTCTTAAAATCATGAATGTCAACATTATCTATTCGATTAATCTGATCAAAGAAAAAGCTAAAGAATTAGTCGCTAAAGGATTAGTTAGCCGACAACAACCCATTTACAACCTTTGTAATTTCATTCCCGCAGGACAATGGTACAGTATTGAAATAGAATTAGAATTTAATGGTTATCTCTTAAGAGATCATATTATTGACTTGATTCAACCTGAAGTGTGGGAAAACTAACGACAGTGGATTTCTATTTTGATTTAGTTATTTTATCCAATGGTCCGGGAGAAATCACTACTTGGGTTTTACCCGTAGTTAAGCAAATTCGTTCTTTATCCGCAATTAATCAGGAAAAACTCCGTATTTCTTTAATTTTATCACCCTGTCCCCATGGCACAGGAAATGAGGTTAATCTTGCTCGTAAATTTTCTGAAATCGATCGCACTCAAGGAGCAGATGACTTTTTTTCTTTTCTACTATGGGGTAAAACTGCACATAATTGGCAATGGCATCAACGGGGTTTAGTCTTGTTTCTCGGCGGTGATCAATTTTTTGCTTTAATTATTGCGAAAAGATTAGGTTTTTCTAGTTTAGTTTATGCTGAATGGGAAGCGAGATGGTATCGCTATATTGATTATTTTGCAGTCATGCAACGGTCTGTTATTGATAAAATACCTCAACAATTTCAGCATAAATGCCATTTAGTAGGGGATTTAATGGCTGATATAGTAGTAAATCATAATCAGAATATTGATGATGATAAAACTCTTAAAATTGGACTTTTCCCCGGTTCAAAACCAGCTAAGTTAACTCAGGGTGTTCCCTTCCTAAGCGCGATCGCATCTTATCTATCTCAACAGAATAAGCCCCTAGAATTTATTATCCCTGTTGCCCCAACAATTACTCCTGAAAATTTAGTTAGTTATGCACGAAAAGAAAACAATAATTTTATTGAGCAATTAGGGAGAATAACAGGAGAATTAATCAATATTAATGGACAACTTTTCTTAGAAACATCTACAGGAATTAAGATAAAATTAATCACAGAATTTCCCTGTTATGAAGAAATCGCCCAATGTCAATTATGCCTAACAACTATAGGGGCAAATACCGCCCAATTAGGCTCATTAGCAATGCCGATGATAGTTTTAATTCCCACCTATCAACTAACGGCAATGAAATCTTATGATGGAATTTTAGGATTATTGGCAAATTTACCGATAATTGGGGATAGTTTTGCTAAATTAATTAACTGGTTAATTATTCAATATACAGTGAAAAATAAAAAACTTTATGCTTGGCCTAATATCTGGGGAAAAAGAGAAATTGTCCCCGAATTAATAGGAGAATTAAAAGTAGAAGAAGTGGGGAATTTAGTGCTAGAATTATTAAATAATCGAGAGAAATTAAACCAAATCAAATTAGACTTACAACAGTTAAGAGGAGAAGCAGGGGCAAGTCACAAAATAAGCCAAATGATTGCCGATAAGCTAAACAGGTGTTGCTGAATTAGGGTATGATCTAGGAGGATAGGGTGATGAGGGGAAGGGGTGATAATTCGTAGTTCGTACTTTAATTTATGTCTTATGATGACTTTACTTTAGATAAAATCAGTAAAATATTTTCTGTTAAAATAGAAGAAAAAACAGAAATATTTTCTCACAAAATTGATTTACAAATTGATCCTTTTTTTCTCAAGTATTTACAAAACAATATTCCTCTAGCTCAAGCCATTGGTACTGAAAAAGCTAAATCAGAAATGATTGCTGCTGATAAATTAAATCAATCAGAAGGGAATAATCTCAAAAATATTTATGGTTGTGTAACAAATGGTAATCAATGGTTATTTTTGCAATTAACTGATAATAAAGTGCTTGTAGATTTAGATGAATACTATATTAATCAACCAGAAAAAATTATCGGTATTTTTGTTAATTTGATTCAATGTGAATTAAATGTATTAAAAAATTAATATTAATCTTATAATTTTAATGGGTTGAACACTGTTCAACCCCTACAGACTTAAAAATTTAATTGTGAATTTAATTGTGATTGAATTAACCGCCGCTAACGGGAGGAATTAGGGCAACTTCATCCAGATCTTGTAAGATAAAATCAGGTGTAACAAATTCAAATTAACGGCAAATCGAGTGATATTTTCCCAGTTTTTTAATTCTGGTTTTTCTTGAATTATTTTATTTTTGAATAACTCTTGAATAGTAGTTTTTTCTGGTAAACTTACTGTTATTTCTGGTTGTTTATAAGTTTCTTGATAGATGGCAAATAGTTTGATTTTTACTGTTATTTCTTGATTATTATTGTTCATTGTTTCTTGAATTTAGTTATTATAGCAATCCTAAATCAGTTGTGAGAAATAAAAGCATCATAATCAACATCTCCTAAAACTAACGATTAGACTAAACATCTTGATTTATAAACACTTCTCTTGACTCCTGACTCCTACCTTCATGAGAATCTCACAACTCAAATAGGAGGGCTATATTAGTTTATTCTTCATTTAATAAATTTTCAAAACTGTCTAAAGAATCTATTAAAATACTTCTTTTAAGTAATTGTTTTAAGTCCTGAAGATCAATTATTTTATCGAGACTATTGATAATAGTTTCTGGCACATTTTTAAATCTAGTTTCTAATACATCAACAACAGATTGACGGGCTATTTTCCTCATAGCAATTTCTTCGACACTGGTAATATAAGGCATTTTCTTTTCCTCCTGATAGTTTGTTAATTCTGTCTGGAATTTTTCTTTTAATTCTTCGGGTAAAATCATTAACCAGTCTATTAATCGAAACAGTTGAATCACCATTTCTCTACCATAGCCTTTCTGATATAATGATCTGACTAAGTTTAATTTTGATTCTAGTCTAGCTAATGAATTTTTCCTTGTTTCTCGACTTTATAAATAAGCCATAATCACCACTGCAAAGGGATTATTATTGTTTACTAATGATGAATAATTATTTTGATAGTCTAATAGTTTAATGATAGAAAAATCTAGCTTTAATTGACAACCCCAACGACTATAATTATAGCTTGTTGGTCGCCAGTTTTCTTGTTCATCTCCTAATACTGCTAAACTTACTATTTCTGTATGAATTAAAATAATTGTTTCTTGGTTATTATTCAGATAAACTTTCACTTATGAGAAATTTTAACTAAATTACCCCTTTATTTAAGGGGGGTTAGGGGGGATAGTATTCTCACAACTCATAACTGATTGCTATAGAGGAGGAAATCCATTAAAAATTCTTACAAATCATAATGAATTACTATAAGAGTTAGTGGTTGTGGTTAAAATTAAGAAACATAAAACTCGGATATTATTAATGGCTAAATCTTTGAGAATTTTTATTGTTTTAAATTACTCAAAAATTAGTTAGAAATCCAAATTTCTACTCTACCTGAAGGAGTGTTAAAACCTCTAGTAGAAAGATCTTTTAATTCAAAATTTTTCGAGATATTTCTTTGGCTATAAAATAATTCCATTTCTCTTTTCAATTTATTAGCTAAATTTCTATCAGAGGAGTTAGAATAACGTATATCATCTTGTTTAATATTGTTTTGCGGATCAACATCATCTGGGAAATATACCCCTAAAGATGATAAATAATATTGAAGTTCTCTTGCCATGTTTGTGTAATTCTCATAATGAATATAGGCTTCAATTCTACTTAATGAATTATGTAGATGGTGTATCATAAGTATTGATGTTAGAGGAAATGCTAGATGGATCAACTACAATGGTTTTAGGTTGAGATTGTGCCTTAATTTCGGCTTGACGGCGTAATTCTTCAGCTTTTGCCCTCTCTTTTTCCGCTTCTAACCTCATTTTCTCTGATTTTTGTCGTTTTACTTCTTCTTCCTGTCGTTTTTGTTGCTCCTCTGCTAATCTTGCCTCCGTTTCTTCCTCCTCTTTTTCCATCGCCTCTAACCTTGCCTGAGTTTCCCGCATTTGCTGAATGACAAAAAATCCTCCTGATACCCCTAGAGCCACTAACACAAAGAATGACTATTCTGTCTAAAATATAATTAAGCATTTGGAATTAAAAAACTAAGCATAATGATAAAGACGGGAAGGAGAGAAGGAAAAGGGCATCTCGTAGTAGTTGATGAGCGAAGTCGAACTGCTCAGTGCATCGCTCCGAACTTAGTTGATTTCTAGTTTTAAACCGGGTAAAAACTTTTGTAAATTTTTCAGAGATTTCTTTTGCCAAGGAATTTGCTCAGAACCTAAAATAATTAATTGTAATTTCTTTTTCTTTCTTAAACTTATCACAAATTTAGATAACATACTAATACCAGAACTATTTAAGAAATGTAATTCTTTCAAGTTAATAGTCATATTTTCTGGGTCATTCTCAGCCACAGATTCTAATAAATCCTTTATAGGAGAATATTCCTGTGGACCACTTAAACTCAACTCTCCTTTAAAAATAATTGCATTGGAATCCAATTCAAATTCGACCAAATAATCATCCCCACGGATTTTATTTTCTGCCATTGTTTCTCTTTTAATAAACCATTAATTTAATTAAGAATTAGTAAATCAGTAATTAATAATTATTCATTATTAACTATTCTTACCTTTTGTCCTGTTTTCCAAAAACATTTTTTTATCACCACCTAAGCATAAACTAGACTTCTATTTGTACCATTGTAGTCACCATGAAAAATTGTTCATTATCTTGCGAAACAATTGGCTCAAATTTCCAACCTATCTTACCATGATAGTCGTTAATTATCGTTAAAATACCTAAACCAGAACAACTATTTTCCTCTAAAGCATTTTTTTCTAAATTTTCTATATAAAGAACTTCAGGATCATTTTTTTCTAATGTTTTGATAAAAGTTTCTAATTTTAATTGATTATCTCTTGTGACGCTATTACTAGCAAAAACTACAGCAATTAAACTTTTATTTTGTAAAAAATGTACTCCGAATTTAATCTGTGAATGAGCTTCTTCATAATTATATTTCATCGCATTTTCTAACAGTTCATTTGCCACATAAGACACGGCACATTTGCTCTCTTGAATCCTTTTTTGTTCCTCTATTTGAGCATCATCTAAGGGTAAAAAAGTAGTAAAATAGTCAGCGATAAAGTGAGCGGATAAGCGATTGTTACGCCAACGTTTTTTTAAAGGTACAGAAGTAGGGGTAAATGTTAATTCTAAAGAATCTTTTTCGGGAGGAAATTGCTCAATAAACTTACCAAAAACTTGCATTTTTTTGATTAATTATTTTTTAATTCTACTTTCTATTATAAACTTTTAGTTAAAAAGCGGACAAAACTATACAAATTGAGAATTTAAAATGTAGAATGTAGAAATAGCAGAAGTGGCGGGTAAAGACGAGTCAGTAACTTAAATCTCTACCTTTCTCAAAAGAAGGGGTTTTACGAAGCATTTTTCCGCTTTTTCTCTTTGAAGATTTATCAAATACAATTATTCTTGGACTTATGAATCAGTCAGGCAACGAACTACACCGAAAAACATTCCCCCTCTGGAAATCATTTTTAACCTCTTTGGCCCTTGGCGGATTTTTAACTTCGTCTCTCCCCCCCCAAGCTCAAGCGGAAATGGTTGATAGCCCGAAAGTAGTGGTGGATGAAGTATGGCAAATTATCAATAATGAGTTTGTCGATCGCAACTTTAACCAGATTGATTGGATTAAGAAAAGAGAAGAATTATTAGAAAAAAAATATAGCAATAAACAACAAGCCTATCGAGCTATTAATCAGGCGTTGAAAGACTTAGGTGATTCTTACACCCGTTTTTTAGCCCCCGATCAGTTTGAAACTTTAACCAGTCAAACCTCTGGGGAAGTGTCTGGGGTTGGAATTCGCATTGCCATCGATCCTCGCACCCAAGATTTATATATTATTGATACTATTCGTAAATCTCCGGCGGAGGAAGCGGGGTTGAAAAGGGGCGATCGCATCGTCAGAATTGACGGCAAACCCACAGCCTTAATGGATTTGGATCAAGCCTCCGAAGCCCTGAAAGGAGAAATCGGAGAGAATGTAAGACTAGAAATAGCGAGAAAAGATCAACCTGCCTTTAGCGTTAATGTCACCCGTGCGCAGTTTGAAGTTCCCTCCGTTGACTTTGCTATGAAAAAAGAAGGAGAATTAAACATAGGCTATATCAAACTAGAAGAATTTAGTTCCCATGCCGCCGAACAAATGCAGAAAGCCATTAGGGAATTGAATCAACAGAAAGCCCACGGTTTCGTATTGGATTTACGAGGTAATCCGGGGGGATTGTTGTTTGCTAGTGTGGACATTGCTAGAATGTGGATGTCGGAAGGAGAAATAGTCGATATAGTCGATCGCCGTGGCGGACATCAAACCTTTTCGGCGGATAATTCTGCCATCACTGACTTACCTTTGGTTGTCTTAGTTGACGGTGATTCTGCTAGTGCCAGTGAAATCTTAGCGGGGGCGTTAAAGGAAAATAGTCGAGCTACAATAGTTGGTACAACTACATTCGGCAAAGGTACAGTGCAATCGGTTCATTCTTTGTCTGATGGTTCAGGATTGGCGGTGACAATTTCCCGTTATTATCCTCCCAGTGGTACAAATATTAACAAAAAAGGGATCGCCCCCGATATTTTTCAGGCTTTAAGTCGAGAAGAGCAGTATTTACTAAGTAAAGATCCTTCTTTAGTTACCACAAAAGTCGATTCTCAATACTCAAAGGCCATCGCAATTTTACGCACTGTGGGGAAATTAAATCAAAATAACAGTAATTCTGCAAGTATTCTCAATTAATATTCGGAAAATTAAACTCGAAATCTTACCGGGTTGAACATTATTCAACCCCTACAATATTCAATAGACTTCTGGCAAAAATTAAGATTTTTTCTTGGTATTTCCGGCTTCTAGCCCGATTCTTGAAGAAGTCTAATCATCCTTTTGCAATATTTTATTCCTCAATTTACAGTTACAAAGCTCCAGCGGCGGTGCGATCGAACAAACCACCACTGAGATGATAAGTTGAATTAATTGCCTGTAAAATGGGTTTTCCTTCTAAACCACGAGGATAATCAACCACTGTCACCGCACCATTACCCTGTTTAATATTCCAAAAATTAGCGGATTCTAAACCGAGTAAATAACAGATAATTACTTTATTTATAGCATCATGAGCGGCAACTAAACCAGTCTTCATTTTGCCTTCTTCGACATTCTCTTTGATGATTTCTTGCCAAGCATTAACTGCCCTATCCCATACTTGTTGTAAATTTTCTCCTTCAGGCATTTGCACCGTTTCAGGTTTTGTTTTCCATTGTGCCAACAAACCGGGAAACTCTGCCTCAATTTCAGTTTCTAATTTACCTTCCCATAAACCATGAGAAATTTCCTCTAAATCTTTTTTAGTGGTTAAATTGACATCAGGATGACGCTTAAGAATAATCTCTGCGGTTTCCTTCGGGCGCAATAATGGGCTAGTGACAGCAAAATCAATCTGCACATCCTTTAAAAACTCAGCCGCTTTTTCCCCCTGTTGTCTGCCGTTGTCATTGAGAGGAATATCTTTAACACCCTGAAAACGTGACATCCGATTCCATTCCGTCTCCCCGTGACGCACCAATAACAATCTTACCCCTTGTTTTTGCTCAGGGCGAAAATCTGGTAAAGGTGTGCCTAAATGCCCAATTTGATTCATCGATTCTAACTGCACAGAATCACCAAAATCCCCCGTGAAATTCAAAACATTGACACAACAATTAGACTGTTGCAAACAGTGATAGTAAGCAGGAGACATTCCCAAAGCAGTAAGAATTAAGCAACGATTAATGCCATTATGGGCGGTAATTAAGATAGTTTCGCCATCGTGGTTAGGAATAATCTCTTGCCAAAATTCCTGTGCCTGTTTATATAAATCCAAAACGGGATAAAATTCCTTATCCTCAAAAGTCATCTTTAACTCATCTGGTTTTTCCTTCCAAGTGCGATAGGCTTCGGGAAATTCTCTTTTCACATCTTCTTTCTTCCATTTTTCCCACTCAGGCAAGTTAATTTCTCTCAACTTTTCTGCCACAGTAATTTCAGGATTATACTGATGGAGAGATTGAATAATTTGAGCGGTTTTATATGCCCTTTGTAAAGGACTACTATAGAATGCACCTAGTTTAACATCTTTGAGGGCTTCCCCCAATAATTGAGCCTGTTTTTCTCCTTTTTCCGTAATCACCGATTCATCACAACGCCCTTGTATCATTTTTTGAGCGTTATAACTACTTAAACCATGACGAGCTATTATTACACGAGTGGACATAATTAAGAATTAAGAATTAAGAATTAAGAATTGAGAACAGGAAACAGTTATACCAAATTCAAAAACAATTACTACAATACTGACACCCCTAATCAGGGTAAATAAACAATCTAACTGTTGCAATATTAAATGAAAATGGTATTAGTGTTAGAGTGTTAGATTATATTTCTATTAGTTCAATTTATTGAACGTTATCTATTAGCTTTGTGATCCTTCGCTATCGCTCAGGACTAAAGATTTATTGCAAAGCGGTTTATCAATAGGAATCCTTATCTCCCTACTCTTAACACCTAACTATTGTTAACTGTCGAAGGCAAATTGTCAATTTTCACCGCCGATAACTACGTCTTTGATGCGTAAACTAGGGCTACCACAACCAACCGCTAAACCATTTTGCCCACCTTTACCACATCCCCCTGATTCATCCCAATAAAAATCATCCCCGATCGCATCTATATTAGCAAGGGTTTTAAAGACATTTCCTGATAAAGTAACGTTTTTCACAGGTTCAGCTATTATACCATCTCGGATCATCCATGCTTCCCCTGCGGTAAAGGTAAACATCTCCCCGTTTGTCATCCCCCCTAACCAGTTTCCTGCATAAACCCCTTCTTTGATGTTGCTGAATAAGTCTTTAACAGGGGTATTGCCTCTACCAATCCAAGTATTAGTCATTCTCACGATGGGAGGATAATGATAGTTTAAACAACGGGCATTACCTGTGGGTTTTTCTCCTAGTTTACCTGCCGTTTCTCTGGAATGTAAACGCCCTACTAATACCCCATCTTTAATTAATTGGGTAGTAGTGGCAGGTACACCTTCATCATCATAATAATAACTACCTCGGTGTCCTTCTGGTTGCGCTCCGTCAAAAATTTGTAAAAATTCACCGCCAAATTTGCGCCCCATTGTCATCACTTCCAGTAAGTCGGGGTTTTCATAAGCCATATCTGCTTCTGATAAATGTCCAAAGGCTTCATGAACAAACAATCCTGCTAAGATAGGATCGATAACTACAGTATAAGTCCCCCCTTTGACGGTGGGCAGTTCTAAGGCGTTAACCGCCCTTTTTGCCGCACTTTCTATCTGTTTATCAAGGTTAAGTAAGTCTTCAAATCCTCTCCTTGTGCCGGTGGTTTCTCTCCCTGTTTGCACTAATTCCCCTCGTTTGGCGGTGGCACTAAAACGCATTTCACTGTCTATCCATATTTGCTCAATTAATGTACCTTCGGAGGTTGCTAAAACTACTTTCTGCTGAGTATCACTATATCTAACACTAGTGCTGGTAATATCTTCATGATAACTACTTAAGATGCGATCGCACCTTGCCACTAAATCCCGTTTTTCCGAGAGGTGGATCAGCCGTGGATTTGTACCTGTTAAGGGCAATGTAGTGCTTATTTGTATGGGTTCAACCTCTGCGAGGTTTGTTTCGTCATCACCAATCAATTGAGCGGCAGAAATAGCATCGGTGATGCAATCCGCTATCTGAGTTAAATCGTTAAAAGTGGCAAAACCCCATCCCCCCTTATGACAGGCTCTCACTTGTCCTCCGATGGAAGTACCTTCGCTAATATTCTCGATTTGCCCGTTACGCATTTTAATGTTGCTTCCCTGAGAAGATTCTAGGCGAATGGACAAAAAATCAACCTTATTTTTATGACAGTGAATTAACTGTGATAGGAATTGGGAATAATCTTGCTCTTTCATAAGTTATACTCAGTGAGGGAATAAAAAATATTATAATTAGGGTAGAAAAAAAGAATTTAAAGTCAATAGACATCTGCTAAAAATCGGGCTAGAAGCCCGAAATACCGTTCAAAAATCATAATTTCTGGAGAAGTCGAATGAAACTGAATCTAATGGGTTTTTGATCTAATTTTGATGATGAATTCTAATCAAGTTTATGATGTAGTAGTTTCTGATTTAAGCATTCTTTCATAACACCACCATCCCAATAAAATCATCATCAAAGAGAAGATGAGTAAAAACCAAAAATGGAATTGAATGTCACTAAAGAATTTTCCTTTACCCCATACTTGAATCAAAGCTTCATTGATATGAAAAATAGGATTTAAGTGGGCTAATTGTTTCATCTTTTCAGGAAATAATGAACTGGGAAAAAACGTGCCTCCTAAAATTAATAAAGGTACTCCAAAAGTTGCCACAATAGTGTTAACATCTTCGGTTCTTTTTGCCAATTGAGTACCTAAAATAAACCCTACTCCGACATAACTAATTATACTTAAAATAATAATCGTTAGCCCTAAGAAAAAAGAGCCTTCAATGGGTTTATCTAAGAAAAATAATAAGCCGTAAATTAAGATAGTTTGATAAAGTGCGATCGCACCTTGAGCCAGAAAAATGCCTAAAAAATAAGCAATACCCGTCAGAGGAGAAATCAATAAACGCTTAAGAGTTTTTTGTTCCCTTTCACCGACAATAATAGCAACCGTACCACCTAAACAACTAAAAAATAAAGCCGCCCCCATTAAACTAGGAGGGGCAGAAATTTTCATTGCTAAACTAACACTTATTTTTGCTCTTTCTGCGATAATATAACTATTAAGAACTAAGATCGTTAGAGGGAAAATCGACCAAAAAATTAAACTTCTTTTGCGTTTCCATAACTCCCATAAAATTCTTTCGGAAACAGCTAAAGTTTGACTAAATACTTCCATCTGAAAATGTTTTAAGGTAGCTAATTTAATTTAGTTACAAATAATTTTAATTAATCTTAATTCCCTTTCTCTCCCTGTTTTTTTCCCAAAATGAAACAGCCTTACCTAATTAGGGAATTTCCACCGAAGTCGGTTTAGCAATATGAGGTAAACCCCAACCTAGTTTCTCCCGGAGAATGCGGAAAAACTCAGGGGATTGTAAACGAATAAATTGAGCGGAATAAGGCGATCGCACTATTTTTACTTGATCATCGGGTAAAATATAGCAACCTGCATTACCGTCAACCACCATCACCATTTGATTAGGAGTTGCAGGATATATAGTAACAGGCTCTTGATTAGAAAAAACTAAGGCACGGGAAGCGAGAGAATGAGGGCAAATAGGAGCTAATTGAAATACTGGTACATCAGGAGTGACAACAGGACCTCCAGCACTTAAAGAATAAGCCGTTGAGCCTGTCGGAGTTGAAACAATGATTCCATCTGCGGCAATATCAACGGGGGCGTGTCTGCCAATGGCAATCTCAAAATGACACATACTTGTCAATGGTTCTCTATGTATTACTGCCTCATTTAAACAAAGGGCTTCCCATAATAGCACATCATTTCTAAGCACTTGTACTCGCATCATAGAACGTTCCTCTATTTGATATTCGCCATTTAAGACAGCATCGAGAATCTTTGGTAATTGATTGAGGTAAATTTCCGTTAAAAAGCCTAAATGTCCTGTATTAACCGCCAAAATGGGGATATTATGGGGGGCTACCTGTCTAGCCGCCGATAAAACTGTGCCATCCCCCCCTAAGACAATGACAAATTCCATGTCTCCATCGAATCCGAAAGGTGCTATTTCTTCGATCGCACTGTAACAAACGGGGCGATCGGGTTTTGAATATCCTAAAATACCTGCGTAACCAGTAGCCAAGTAAACTTGATAACCTTGAGCCGTCAATTTCTCCTCTAATTCCGTGGCGACTTGACAAGCAATGGGTTTAATATCGTTGTAAATTACGCCTATTTTGGGCATCAATATTCTTCCTGATCAATTAAGTTTTTCTTTTTTAGGGTGCTTACAGCACAGTCGATCGTTTATTTTATCATCAAAAGTCCCCCATGAAAAATAATAGTTAACAATTATTGAGGCGTTAGGGGGTTAGAAAAATAAATCATCCTATTCTGGAGAGATTGTCTATAATGAAGTCAAAAGATAAACAACTATTTATTTATCTTCCCCGAAATTAGTTAATTTATCTCTACATTTACCCTAAAAAAGAGGAGTCTTTTCTTATGGAATTTGCTAACAGTTTAGCACCTTTAGAACAGCTAATTAGTAACGTTAAAAAAGCACAACAACAGTATGCACATTTTTCTCAAGAAGAAGTCGATCGCATCTTTAAAAGAGCGGCATTAGCGGCAAACTCAGCCCGAATTCCCTTAGCAAAATTGGCTTGTGAGGAAACAGGCATGGGAATTGTAGAAGATAAAGTAATAAAAAATCACTTTGCCTCTGAGATTATTTATAACAAATATCGTGATGAAAAAACCTGCGGAGTTATCGAAAAAGACGAATGTTATGGTATTGAAAAAATTGCCGAACCTTTAGGGGTAATAGCTGGAATTATTCCCACCACTAACCCCACTTCTACCGCAGTTTTTAAAACTCTTTTAGCCCTGAAAACTCGTAACGCTATTATTCTATCCCCCCACCCCAGAGCGAAAAAATGTACCATCGAAGCGGCAAAAATTGTCAGAGATGCGGCCATCGCCGCAGGCGCACCAGAAGATATAATTGGATGGATTGACGAACCTACATTACAAGCGTCTCAAGCACTGATGCAACACCCAGATATTAAGCTCATCCTTGCCACAGGAGGGCCGGGCATGGTTAAAGCAGCTTATTCCTCTGGACATCCTTCTTTAGGGGTAGGGGCGGGAAATACCCCCGCCGTCATCGAGAAAAGTGCGCATATCAAAATGGCAGTATCTTCGATTATGCTCAGTAAAACCTTTGATAATGGCATGATTTGTGCTTCGGAACAGTCAATTATCGTTGAGAATACCATTTATGATGAATTTAAGCAAGAATTTGAGGTTAGAGGTGCGTACTTCCTCAAAGATGAAGAAATAGATCAATTGAGGAATATTTTACTAAAAGATGGTAGGATTAATGCTGATATAGTAGGTCAGTCTGTGCAAAAAATCGCTCAACTAGCAAATATTACCATTCCTGCGGATAGTAAAGTATTAATTGGAGAGGTAGAAAAAATCGGTCATGATGAGCCTTTTGCTTATGAAAAATTATCGCCTATTTTAGCAATGTATCGAGCTGATAGTTTTGAAGATGCGACGGAAAAAGCCGCTCAATTAGTTGAATTTGGCGGAAAAGGGCATACCTCCTCAGTTTATATTAGTCCTGATAAGCACAAAGAAATCGCTTATTTTGAAAGTAAAATGGAAACCGCTAGGGTATTGGTAAATACTCCATCTTCTGTGGGCGCGATCGGTGATTTGTATAACTTCCGTCTTGATCCATCTTTAACCCTCGGTTGTGGTAGTTGGGGCGGTAACTCCATCAGTGGTAACGTGGGAGTGCAGCATTTGCTCAACATTAAGACTATCACCGAACGGCGAGAAAATATGCTCTGGTTTCGTGTACCGCCGAAGGTTTACTTCAAATACGGTAGTTTACCCGTTGCTTTAGGAGATTTAGCAGGAAAAGAAAAGGCTTTTATCGTCACCGATAAACCCCTCTATGAGTTGGGCATGACTAAGAAGATAGAGAACGTTTTAGAGCAAATGGGCATAAAATACAATATTTTTTACGATGTTGAGCCTGATCCTTGCCTTGCTACCGTCAATCGTGGTTTAGCTTCCTTAAACAACTTCAATCCTGATGTTATCATCTCCATCGGCGGAGGTTCCCCCATGGATGCGGCAAAAGTAATGTGGTTAATGTACGAACAACCAGACATCGAATTTGAGGGCATCGCCACCCGTTTTATGGATATTCGCAAACGAGTATATGATTTACCTGAATTGGGCAAAAAAGCGATTATGGTAGCTATTCCCA
The DNA here is from genome assembly GCA_964409355.1 of uncultured Cyanobacterium sp. Classification (GTDB taxonomy): domain Bacteria; phylum Cyanobacteriota; class Cyanobacteriia; order Cyanobacteriales; family Cyanobacteriaceae; genus PCC-10605. The sequence goes on along the minus strand of CAYPDC010000030.1, from coordinate 6,888 downwards.
CCACATCGGGTACAGGTTCAGAAGTAACCCCCTTTGCGGTTGTCACCGATGAAAAAACGGGCATGAAATACCCCCTTGCTGATTATGCCTTAACGCCCAACATTGCCATCGTTGATCCTGAATTGGTGTTAAATATGCCTAAGAGTTTAACGGCATTTGGCGGAGTTGACGCTTTAACCCACGCTTTAGAGGCTTATGTGTCCATCTATTCCACCGAATTTACCAGTGGTTTGGCATTAAAAGCCATCGGACTTTTGTTCAAGTATCTACCCAGTGCCTATCATAATGGGGCTAAGGATCTCAAAGCAAGGGAAAAAGTCCACTACGCAGCGACGATCGCAGGAATGGCTTTTGCTAATTCCTTCTTAGGAATCTGTCACTCTTTAGCACATAAATTAGGTTCAAGTTTCCATGTACCTCACGGATTGGCTAATGCGTTGATGATTTCCCATGTTATTCGTTATAATGCCACGGATGCCCCCTTTAAACAGGCTATTTTCCCTCAATATAAGTATCCTAATGCTAAATTCCGTTATGCTCAAATTGCTGACTATTTACAATTAGGAGGTATCACCGATGATGAGAAGGTAGAGAAACTCGTCGAAGCGGTGGAAAACCTGAAAAAAGAGTTAAATATTCCCCTTACCATCCGAGAAGTATTGTCTATAGAAGATCAACAGTTCTACGATGCGATCGAGGATTTAGCCGAACAAGCCTTCGATGATCAATGTACTGGTACAAATCCCCGTTATCCTTTAATCAAGGACATGAAGGAATTGTATATTATGGCTTATCGTGGCTTTAATCTCGAATCCCAATTCTATCACCAAGCGGAAGAAGCCCAGAAGTTCTAGCAAAAAGATTGACGCCATCAAAAAGCTATAAACTTTAACTATTTCTTATTCTTGAGAATCTATGTTTATTATACTTTTTTATGTCACAATCTATATTTGTTGTTTGCTTCACATATCGTTAACTTTAATTCTTTTGACTGAATGTCTAGCCTCCGTATTTTCTTCCAAGAAAACAAGGAATAATAGTCATTGGTTAAATACTTCTGTCACGGTGTTAATTCCTGCTCATAATGAAGAAACCGTTATCGGTGATACTTTAGCAAATCTTGTTCCTCAATTAAAGCCAACGGATAATATTATCTAGGAGTTACGCATTGACAAATTAACTTAAATATGTTGTTGAAAATAATCTGCTCATGTTTAGAGTGCCATCGCTCTAGGAAAATGAGCAAAAAGATGGTAAAATTTAGTAAAACTAAGCTATTTTCTCTTTTCTTTCCATGACTCCTACCAATAAACCTAAATGCAATCTCGATGTTTCCCCTTTATTATACATCTCCTGAAGGTGTTTGTGTTCCTATCAATTATCGGCTATATAATCATGAAGAAAATAAAACTAAAAATGATTATTTCATAGATATGTTAAATTTTTTTCTTATGCACATTCAGTGATTTTTGTCAATGCGTAACTCCTATTATATAATCTTAATCAACCTTGTTTATTAACGGGTACGGGAATGGCTTTTTCATGGGATATGATCAATCAAGTTAACTTAGCTAGTGGCGAAATTGTCGAGGATATGAAACTAGGATTAGATCTTGCCATCGCATCTTATACCCCCAGATTTTGTCCCTCAGCTAAGATTACAGGGCGATTACCACAAAAACAAGAAGCCGCTACCACTCAAAGAACTCGATGGGAACATGGACACTTACACACTACCATTAATTATGTGCCTTTACTAATCAAAGAAGCCATGAAGCAAAAAAGCTAGATTTATGGATTTTAGCCCTAGATTTAGCAATTCCTCCTCTTTCTCTCTTTGTTTCTCTAAGTATCGGCTTTACAGTCAATTGCTCCTGTTTTTTAATTGTGTTTCTCAAAATTGACACAATAACCCCTTTATTACCCTTCAATGAAAAAAACACCCCAGTAGTTCCACCAATACCCTAAACCTTTACTTATTACTCATTACTCAATTAAGCTACTTAGCGGCGGCTAATTCTCTTTCTTTAACTTCTTTAATTACCTCGTCAGCAACGTTTTTCGGACAAGGTGCATAATGAGAAAATTCCATCGAAAATTGACCACGTCCAGAAGTCATGGTTCTTAAATCCCCAATATAACCGAACATTTCGCTCAAAGGTGCTTCTGCTTTAATTCTCACACCCATAGGAGTTGTATTCTGAGATTTTATCATACCACGACGGCGGTTTAAATCACCAATTACGTCTCCCATGTGGTCTTCAGGGGTAAATACATCAATGTTCATGATGGGTTCTAATAACTGAGGACCTGCTTTCGGAATGGATTGACGATAACCAGAACGAGCGGCAATTTCAAAGGCGATCGCGCTGGAGTCAACGGGGTGGAATGCACCATCGGTTAAGGTGACTTTTAAGTCCACACAGGGGAATCCTGCTAACACACCTTTAACGATACTAGCTTGGAAGCCTTTTTGTACGGCGGGCCAAAATTCCCGGGGTACATTACCGCCAGTAACTTTAGACTCAAACTGGAAGCCCGTGCCTGGTTCACCCGGTTCAATGGTGTAGTCGATACGTCCAAATTGACCTGATCCCCCAGATTGTTTCTTATGGGTATAAGAATCGTTGATAGGTTTCGTGATGGATTCACGGTAAGCAACTTGGGGTTTACCTACTTCTACCTCTACGCCGTGAGTACGTTTGAGAATATCAACTTTAATATCGAGGTGTAATTCTCCCATACCTTTAATGATGGTTTCACCGCTTTCTTGATCTGTTTCAACGTAGAAAGAGGGATCTTCCTGTACCATTTTAGAAAGAGCAAGACCCATTTTTTCGTTACCGCCTTTTTGTTTAGGTTTAATGGCGATCGAGATCACGGGATCGGGGAATACCATCGGTTCAAGGGTTGCAGGTTTGTCTGGATCACATAAAGTGTGACCTGTCTGCACATTTTTCATCCCGACGATGGCCACAATATCTCCTGCTTGGGCTCTCTCGATCTCGGTGCGATCGTTAGCGTGCATCTCGACAATACGACCAATACGCTCGGTTTTGCCCGTAGCAGTATTTAAAACTGTCATTCCTTTTTCTAACATCCCAGAGTAAATACGGGTGAAAGTTAAAGCTCCATAGCGATCGTCCATAATTTTGAAAGCTAAGGCGCGTAAAGGCTCGTTAGGATCAACAATGGCATACTCCCCAGTTTCATTACCCTCAATATCAGTAATAGGCTGAGGATTTACTTCTGTCGGATTAGGTAAATAGTCCACCACCGCATCTAAAACCAATTGTACCCCTTTATTTTTGAAAGAAGAACCGCAATAGGCAGGGAAGAAAGACATATCACGAGTACCTTTGCGGATACAACGTTTAATATCCTCAATGGCAATTTCCTCCCCTTCGAGGTATTTTTCCATCAAATCATCGTCTTGTTGTACCGCCATTTCAATTAATTGTTCACGATATATTTCTACATCATCTTTCATATCTTCGGGTACATCTTGAATGGTATAGTTCATGGGATCTCCGGACTCATCCCAAATCCACGCTTTACGGGTTAATAAATCCACAACCCCTTTAAATTCGTTTTCAATACCGATGGGTAACACCATCACAAGAGGTTCAGCCCCTAAAATATCTTTAACTTGCTTAATTACACGGAAAAAATCAGCTCCGGTGCGATCGAGCTTATTAACATAGATAATACGAGCTACTTTAGAATCGTTAGCATAACGCCAGTTAGTTTCCGATTGAGGTTCAACCCCCCCAGAACCACAGAATACACCGATACCACCATCAAGCACTTTTAAAGAACGATATACTTCAATTGTGAAGTCAACGTGTCCGGGAGTATCAATAATATTGAATTGATGATCTTTCCAAAAACAAGATGTAGCGGCGGATTGAATCGTAATCCCTCTTTCTTGTTCTTGCTCCATGAAGTCTGTGGTTGCCGCACCCTCATGTACTTCCCCAAGTTTATGGATTTTACCAGTTAATTTAAGGATTCTCTCGGTAGTTGTTGTTTTACCCGCATCAACGTGGGCAAAAATGCCTATATTTCTATACTTAGTTAGGTCTTTTTTCATAATAAGTGTTTCTATAATGGTTAAAGAGATGAAAGAATCAGTAAACTTTTTTTGCTCTTCTGATCCTCAAGAGTTTGAGTCGATTGGTATTCGCATCCAAAAACATCGATTCTAAAAATTTAGCATTTTCTGGACACTAAATTTGCCGAGCTTGGACTATAAAATGATCATAAGCTATTGTAACAAAATGTGAAAGGATTAGGTTAAGTCTGGATTAGTGTTCCCCTTTCCATGTCAAAACCAGAAAATTTTAGCTTCAATCTCAGGTAATCTCGAATCTCTAATGGTATAGTAATGGCAAAGCAAATAGATTTAATTACATTGCGATTATCATGAGTATCAAAACCGTTTCTACTCAACCCTTTTCAGATCAAAAACCGGGTACTTCCGGTTTAAGAAAATCAGTACAGGTGTTTCAAACACCCCATTATTTAGAAAATTTTATTCAGTCCATTTTTGACAGTTTAGAGAATTTAGAGGGGCAAACCCTTGTGTTAGGTGGTGATGGACGATATTATAATCGTCAAGCTATTCAAACAATTCTCAAAATGGCAGCGGCGAATGGTGTCGGTAGGGTTTTAGTCGGTTGTAACGGCATTCTTTCCACTCCTGCGGCTTCGGCAGTGATTCGGGGAGAATCTGCCTATGGTGGTATTATTCTCTCTGCTTCTCATAACCCCGGCGGTATTGATGGGGATTTTGGGGTTAAATATAATATTAGCAATGGTGGTCCTGCTCCTGAAAAGGTGACGGAGGCAATTTTCGATCGCACTCAGGTTATTGATCAATATCAGATTTTAGAGTCTGCCGATATTAATTTAGATTGTATGGGTTCTTTTAAGTTAGGCACGATGGAAGTGGAAGTAATCGATTCTGTTAAGCCTTATTTGCAGTTGATGGAATCTTTATTTGACTTTGATTTGTTGGGTAAATACATCACTAATGGTGATTTTACCTTCTGTATGGACTCTCTCCATGCGGTGACAGGTCCTTATGCTAAGGCGATTTTTGAGGATAGATTAGGCGCACCTCTTGGTACAGTTATTAATGGTGAACCTTTGGAAGATTTTGGCGGAGGACATCCTGATCCTAATTTAGTTTATGCGAAAACCCTAGTGGACAAGCTCTTTGGTGATAATGCCCCTGATTTTGGTGCGGCTTCTGATGGAGACGGCGATCGCAACATGATTTTAGGTCGTAATTTCTTTGTCAATCCTAGTGATAGTTTAGCAGTATTGACGGCAAATGCTCACCTTGTACCGGGTTATAAAGATGGTTTAAAAGGGGTGGCGCGATCGATGCCTACCAGTGGTGCAGTTGACAGAGTCGCCGAAAAATTAGGGATTGACTGCTATGAGACTCCTACGGGATGGAAATTTTTTGGTAACTTACTAGACGCTGAAAAAGCCACCCTCTGCGGAGAGGAGAGTTTTGGTACAGGCTCAAACCATGTACGGGAAAAAGACGGTTTATGGGCGGTACTTTTCTGGTTAAATATCTTAGCAGTGAGAGGGGAATCCGTAGAACAGATTGTTAAATCTCATTGGCAGGAGTTTGGACGCAATTTCTACTCCCGTCATGATTATGAAGAAGTAGCCTCTGAAAGTGCAAAAGCCTTAGTTGATCATGTTCACAGTCAGTTTAACGGTTTAAAAGGTAAGCAATTTGGTAATTATACCGTTGCCTACGTTGATGACTTTAGTTATACTGATCCCGTTGATGGTAGTGTTAGTAAAAATCAAGGGTTGCGTATAGGTTTTACTGATGGTTCGAGAATTATCTTCCGTCTTTCAGGCACTGGTACAAAAGGAGCAACTTTAAGGGTATATTTAGAAAGCTATGAGGCGGACTCTAGCAAACATGATTTAGATACCCAAGTGGCATTAAAAGACTTGATTGACATTGCGGAAGAAATCGCTCAAATCAAGAAATTCACTAATCGGGACAAACCCACCGTTATCACCTAACAAGGAGTTACGCACCGATAACGAAAAACTGTCATTCTGAGCCGAGTGCGAAAAATCTCAGAGAGTTTATTGTTGGTACAAGTGCATAACCCCTAGTAAAAATCAAAAAAACGTAGGTTGGGTTGAGGCAACGAAACCCAACATGAACCTCGTCGGAGTTCGGAGTGATAATTAGGGTTTGCTGAATAAATCAGAAAGCTATAAAAATCAATGGTTTTGATCGCACCTTCTTCTGAAACTCCATCGAATCTCCCAACCTCGATCGCTTCCTAAAATTTAATATAGGAATTATTAATTGTGGTTAGGAAACCAATCTTCATTTAATATTTGGTAAAAGGATTATCAAGGGGAAATTTATTTAAGGGCAATTTTATTTCCTTACTAGCATTTTTTCTTGCTTCAAGGTAACACTTCTCTATAATTTCCACAATATATTATTCTCTATAATTTCCACAATATATTATCGTAAACTAGGATTAAATTCCAGTAAATCTTCTAACTGACAACGTTGCTCAATAATTGTACTTAACCAACTCCTAGAAATTTTATCTGACTGATAATAATTAAAAGTCTTAGCTGACTCTTTAGTTCTCTTTTCTGACTAATTGTCATTGCAACAATTTCTTCTATTAAATTATCTAAATCTAAGTCATTAAATTTCTTTTCTTCTAGTAATTTTACTGTTTCTTGTATCCATAAATGATTATCGATTTCGTATAATTTCTTGAGATTTGTTAATGTTGATTGTGTCATAGCCTTTTAGAGAAATTGAGTCTATAGCAATCCTAAATCATTCGTGAGAAACTGAAAATAAGTTCCCCCTTTGTT